>CAXMSP010000068.1:0-34815 GCA_964196225.1 uncultured Gammaproteobacteria bacterium
CAGAACCGGTACTCAAACCGATTCGCAAATTAATTCCCCCGCTTGGCGGGCTCGACCTGTCGCCCCTGTTTGGCACCCTGCTGATACTGGTGGCGAAAATGCTGATCGTGCCCCCAATCATTTATCTCGGCAATTTTTAGCTATTGATATCCGCTTCGGCCTTGTGCCGTGCCTGAATAAATTCGCTGTGTGAAACATAGAGCAAATCAGCGACCTGTCGTAGCAGGTGCTCTTCATAGTGATCCTTTTCGCCATCGGCGTAAACCAGCTGCCACATCATTTCGACAACCCGCCGTTTCATGGCGTGATCATAGTGCTCATTAAGCAACCGGGTGACGTGCTGTATTGATACCAAACGGTCGGCGTCGGCCTCCGCTTCCTCCAGCAAGGCGTCCAGTTCCTGCGCGGACAGATTAAATTGCTGCTCCAGTAGCTCCCTTAGCCTGAGTTTTTCAGATGGAACAATAATGAAATCGGCACGCGCAATTTCGACCAGCAACACTGCAGTAGCGACCCGCAACGCGTGCTCAATATCTGCCGGGCTGATCTCGATGGTTTCTATTGTCAGGAATTTGAGTAGGATTTTTCTCATAGCAATAACTGATTGCAAACGCGATGGGTTTATGCAAAATCTATCGCATTGATTAATAAATTTTAACTATTATGACGCTAACCGAACTTCGATACATCGTCGCTGTGTCCCAAAAAAATCATTTCGGGAAGGCGGCTCAGGCCTGTTTCGTGAGTCAGCCTACCTTAAGTATCGCGATAAAGAAACTCGAAGAAGAACTCGATGTACGCCTTTTTGAACGCAGCTCAAAGAACGAAATCCGCATCACTGAAATTGGACAACAGGTGATCAACCAGGCCTACATCGTATTGCAGGAAGCCCAGATTCTGAGGGAAATTGCGCAGCAGGGAAAGGATCCTTTATCGGGGCAGTTCAGGCTTGGTGTTATCTACACCATCGGGCCCTACCTGTTACCCAGCCTTATCCCAAAGCTGCGAAAAACCGCACCCAACCTGAAGCTGATAATCGAAGAAAATTTCACCGCTAACCTGTTTCAGTCGCTCAAGCAGGGATCGCTGGATGCCATTATCATTTCCTACCCATTCGACGAACCTAGTATCGAGACGGCGCCACTTTACGAGGAACCCTTTATTGTTGCGTTGCCGCGAAATCATGAATGGAAAAATCGCGACCAGATTCAACCCGGAGATTTAGCATCACAGGATTTAATGCTTCTCGGCGCGGGGCATTGCTTTCGCGACCAGGTAATCAAGGCCTGCCCCGACTGCATGTCGGGAGATAGTGAATTAACCCGTACCCTCGAGGGTGGTTCGCTGGAAACCATGCGCCACATGGTTGCAGCTGGCACCGGTATCACCGTATTGCCACGCAGCAGTATCCCCAATGGCCAGAAAAGTGAATCGTTGATCGACATCAAACCTTTTGCCAAACCCGCTCCAAGTCGCACCGTGGCCATCGCCTGGCGCAAGCACTACCCGCGCAAAGAGGCCATTTTTACGATTCGCGACACCATACAGACAAGTCCCCTGGATGGCGTCGAAATAATCCAGTCGGTCGCGTGATCGAGGAATTGCTGCGGCAGGACCGCGAGCTCAAGCGCGCCAAGATAATCAGTGAAACCGCCAAGATTCCGTGGCAGGAATTACAGCGTTTTTTTGCCGCTGGAAAAATCATGCTGGTCGCCCCCGGACTTGACCTGGTTGATGTAGCCTATGCGTTGCAGGAAGATGATATCGACCAGGTAAAAATCTGGACCGAATCTCAGCAAGTTGCCCCGGTATCGGATGAGCACGCGAAAGGATGGATTGCCAGTAATACCACGCTTTGGTCGGTCGTCGTCAAACCCTGGGTGCTGGTACAAACGATAAGCCCTGAATCCTGAAATCCTGAAATCCTGAAATCCAGGACAAGCTTGTCTCAGCTGAACAACTGGCGGCAGAAACTAGGGTAGCAACCCAATTCTGTAGTAGAATTGCGGACCCGATTTTTAGATTAAAAGTTCATGTCCCGAGTCACCGTTTACAGTACCGCTAATTGTCCGTACTGTACTAATGTCAAAGCCTTACTGGACAAATGGGAGATTGCTTTTGACGAGGTTCGTATCGACACTGATCATGCAGCAATGAAACAATTCGCCGAGGTTATCCGGGGCGCGCGCACGGTGCCGCAAATTATCATCGATGGCAATCCAATCGGTGGTTTTTCCGAGTTGACCGAGCTGCATATGGATGGCGAGCTTGACGAGTTAATGCAGGCGGACTAGTTTGTCGTTATGACCAAAACAAAAACATCGACCTTTCGAATCCAGTTTCATAACAACAATAGGATTTATGAACTCTACGCGCATCAAGTCAGCCAGTCACAGATGGCGGGTTTTATCGAAATCGGAGAAATAATTTTCGGTGAGCATTCCAAGCTCCTGATCGACCCGGCAGAGGAAAAACTGAAGCACGAGTTCGGTAATGTTAAGCATACCTATATCCCCCATTTCGCAGTGATTCGAATAGATGAAGTCGATTGCAGCGGCAAAAACCGCATCCTCGACAATGACGGCTCAACCGTTACCAGTTTCCCGGGGCAATCGACCATTCCACAGAATACCTAGTGTGCTCTTTCAATATGATAATTACGGATTCAGCGTTCCTAGGGTGTTTCGCAGCAAGACGCAGCGCGAAGGCAAGGGTCATTCCCTTACCGAGCACTGCAACGCAGCTGCGGGACACCATAGGAGCGCCCTGTGGGTTAGCTTGTCAACGCCCACGGACTGCGTTGCGCCTCTTGACAAGGGATGGGCCATTGCCTGCGAGGCGCGTCTTGCCGTGAACGTTGACAAGCTAACTGAACTCGCAATTATCATAGTGAAAGAGCACTAAGCACTGCCGCCGGCAGCAATGCAAATCTCCGTCGTAATTCCCAGCTACAACCGCCGGCACACGCTTGAACGGGCACTGCAGTCGGTCTTCGATCAGACTTCGGAGGTCGACGAAGTCATCCTCGTCGATGACGGTTCGACCGATGGCAGCAGCGACATGGTCAAACGACAATTTCCCCAGGTTAATGTTCTTCGACAGTCAAATCTCGGTGTCAGCGCGGCACGCAACCGCGGCATCGCAGCTGCCCGCTTCGAATGGATTGCCCTGCTGGACTCGGACGATAGCTGGATACCGCGAAAAATCGAACTAATCCGTGACGCTCGGCAGCGGCATTCTGATTTCGTGCTTTATCACTCGGATGAAATCTGGATCCGGCGCGGGGTTCGTGTCAATCCGAAACACAAGCACCGCAAGAGCGGTGGCTGGATATTTGAAAGCTGCCTGCCGCTGTGTGCAATATCACCCTCGGCCTCGGTAATCAGTAAATCAACCCTGGAATTACTCGGCATGTTTGATGAAAAATTGCCGGCCTGCGAAGACTATGATTTGTGGCTGCGATTGTGTCATCAATTCCCGGTGCACTATATAGACAAGGCGCTAATCACCAAGTACGGGGGGCACGATGATCAGCTCTCGCAGCAATACACGGCAATGGATCGTTTTCGTATCCACGCGCTACATCGACTGTTAAAAACGGCAACCCTGCAACCAGAATATTATCGTGCCGCCGAGGCGACCCTGCTGGGCAAACTCGATATATTGATTAATGGCGCCCTCAAACATCATAACCAGACGTTGCTCGACGAATTTATTCCGCTGCGCGACACCTGGTGTCGGCACGGGGACCAGGTGCCACAATGTTAATCTGGGTATCTGCATTGCACTGTGAAGCCAAGCCCGTAATCGATTATTACCGCTTGAAAAAATCGCATGATCACAACGCATTCGATCTCTATCGTGGCGATGACATGCTCTGCATAATCAGCGGTGTCGGCAAGATTGCAAGCGCTGCGGCTTGCGCCTGGATTGCAGCTCGATATGATCACGAAGCCTCAATCGCCTGGATAAACCTGGGTGTCGCCGGGAGCGGCCAGCATGCAATCGGGGCGGCGTTTTCACTTAACCAGGTTATCGATGCCGACAGCGGTCAACGGCACTATCCGGTCCCTTGTGCCGGCTCGTTGTTGCCCGGTAGTGCATGCCTGACCCTGAGTCAACCTGGCGAAGACTACCGTGAAGACACCCTGTTCGATATGGAGGCCAGTGGTTTCATGTACAGCGTGCTACGCTTCAGCAGCGCCGAGTTGACGCAATGTATAAAAATTGTCAGTGATAATCGCGAGCACAAAACCGGAATAAACCGCCAGCGGGTAAGTGATTTAATCCATCAGAATATTGAGACAATCGACCAGCAGGCAAACGCCCTGATCGCACTCAACAATGAGATTGCCGGGCTTGCGATTACCCCCGAATCCTGGCAGCAGCTGATTGCGCTGGCCCATTTCAGCCAGACCCAGAAGAATCGACTACGTGTCTTGTGGCGCTACCTCATGAACCGGGACACCAGTGTCGAAACAGTTCTACAAAAACTCAGGGGTTGCTCCTCTGCTGCGACTATCATCAGTACCCTGGAACTGCTTAGTTACCAGGACAGTGAAGGTCTGTAACGATGGTCAGCAGCGTCTATATCGAATCCGAAATTCGTGACCATCCCAGGGCTCGGAAACTGCTCGAACGGCTGCGTAATTTACCCGTAGTTGAAATCGAACACTACGGAGAAGTATTTAATCCGCGTGCTCAAAACTTCCGTTTGCAAAAGAAAAATCCGGCAATCATTATTGCACGCAAAAACGATGGCCACGTGCTGGCAGCACCAGAAGGCTACGGTCTTGGTGGCAGCCATAATTATTATTTTTCACACATGCTGAATTGTATCTACGATTGCCGCTACTGCTTCCTACAGGGGATGTACCAATCAGCACATCAGATTCTGTTTATCAATTACGAAGACTTTGGCGAGCGAATTAAACAGCTCGCCGTAAAACATCAGGGTGAAACGGTATGGTTTTACTCGGGATACGACTGCGACAGCCTGGCGAATGAGCCCATGACAGAATTTACCGATTATTTCATTCCACTGGTTGCGTCAATCGATAACGCCTGGATGGAACTGCGCACCAAAAGCACCCAGGTACGATCGATGCTGAAGCTGCAACCCTGCGAACGCGTTGTGACCGCGTTTAGTTTTACCGACCCTGTCAGCCACGAAAAACTCGAGCACGGAGTACCTTCGATAGCAAAACGTGTCGACGCAATGCGGCGCCTGATCGACGCGGGTTGGAGCGTCGGGTTACGATTCGACCCGGTTGTCTATCACCAGGACTACCAGGCAGCCTTCGTCAATCTACTTGACGAGATTTTCACGACAGTCGATCCACAAAAACTGCACTCGGTAAGTCTCGGCAGCTTCCGTTTGACCCGTGACCACTTCCGCAAGGTTGCGCGGCTTTACCCCGAAGAACCCCTGTTTGCACAAAAAATGGATCTCGACAATGGTATTATCAGCTACCCGTTGGAGCGTGAGCGGGAAATGATCGAGTACTGCGAAGCCCAGTTAATGAAACATATCCCTCATCAAAGCTATCACCCCTGCGAGTGGCATGGCTGAACCCGGAACCGTATTGATAACCGGTGCCAGTTCGGGTATCGGGCTTGCGACTTCACGCCTGTTACTAGGCCAGGGTTATCATGTCATTGGCCTTAGTCGGCGTGGCCATGTGGCGGAGCTCGAACATGACAGTTTTAGCGCCCTGGCGCTTGATCTCGGCGACCTCGAAAGCCTCGAGTCCAGGATCAGGGAATTACTGGAATCCCGCAAGGTTGATTGTTTTGTTCATGCGGCCGGACAGGGTCATTTCGGATCAATCGAGCAATTTTCGATCGCGCAAATCGAAGCCTCGATTCGAGTAAACCTGACCAGTGCAATGGTGATATGCCGCAGCCTGGTGCCGGCATTTCGGCGTCAGGGCGAGGGTCGTCTTATTTTCATTGGTTCCGAGTCGGCTCTTCGGGCGGGCAAAAAAGGTGCGCTCTACAGCGCTGCCAAGTACGGACTGCGCGGCTTTTGCCAGTCCCTGCGCGAAGACTGTGGTAGCGCTGGCATCCAGGTTAGCCTGGTGAACCCGGGCATGGTACGCAGCCCCTTTTTTGACGAGCTTTCATTCGAACCAGGACCAGAATCGGTGAACGCGATCGAAGTGACAGATGTTGCCGAAGTTGTCTGGCAGATAATGCAATCCAGTCGCGATATCGTCATCGATGAAGTCAATCTTTCGCCGCGCGTAAAATCGATTAACCTCGGTAAAAAAAACGCTAACCCGGTAACAGGCTACAACGGGTGATCAGTTCACTTACCGCTCAGGATCACGAAAGCTTGTTATAACAGGATAAGGTCCCGGCTTGCGGGAGTTGCATAATTAGTCAGATAAACTGAGTGGTCGGGAAAACCTATCCGACCTTTATAATATGGGGTTTATCGAGATCTTCCAGCAAGGTTTCAATTGCAATCGGTTTTCCGACTGTATAACCCTGGATGTAATCGACATTGGCCTCGCGCAGCTTATCGAACATCGTATCCGACTCGACGAACTCGGCAATCACCTCCATACCAAGAGCGTGCCCTACTTCGGTCATCGATCGCACGAACACGAAACTCTTGTCATCTTCGAGAATATCACGCACAAACTCACCGTCGATTTTCAGGTAATCGACTGGGAACTGTTTGAGATAGCTAAAAGAGGATAGTCCGGTACCAAAATCGTCGAGTGAAAACTTGGCACCAAGCTGCTTGATCGAATTGATGAATTCCACCGAGCGCTCGACATTGTCGACGACCGCGGTTTCGGTAATTTCAAAACACAATGAACTCTTATCAATGGCACTTGAGACCAGGGACTCATGCAGGAAATTGTGAAAGGTCGGGGAGCCGATACTGCGTCCCGAAAGATTCACCGAAAACATCACGTCACGCATTTTTTCCTGGTGCTGTTCCAGCCATGCGATAACACTGCCGACAACCCAGCAGTCGATACGTTCGATCAGGTTATAGCGTTCCGCGGGCGGTAGAAAATCATTGGGTGAGATGATGGTGCCATCAGAACTGCGATAACGAATCAGGACCTCGTAGTGGGTATTTTTCTCGCCTTTGTCGATAGAAACGATGGGTTGCACATAGAGACAAAAACGATCCTCGGAAAAGCCCTCAATGATGCCCGAAACCCATTCCATAGACACCTGCTGCGCCATCACTTTTTCATCGTTTTCATCAATGAAGTGATATTGATTACCACCGTTTTGCTTGGCCAGGAAACAGGCGGTCGTGACCTTGGAGTAAAACTCGGCATATTCATCGCTCATCCGCCCAAAAGACATTACTCCAATACTCGCCGTTACCTTGTACTCCTGATCATTCCAGATAAAACCAGAATGCTGTATCTCGATAATAATCTTCTGGATGGTCTGTAAGGCACGCTCCATTTCAAAAAAGGGCATGATGATGCCGAATTCATCGCCACTTAAACGCGCTGCTATGTCAGATTTACGCACATGCTTCTTGATCATGGTGCTAATCTGCTTCAACAGCAGATCCCCGGCGGCACTACCGCAGGTTTCATTGACGATTCTGAATTGATCGACATCGAGGTAGGCGAATACATGCTGAACCGTGGTGTTACTATCTTCTGTCACAAGGCCTTCAAATTTTTGTTCAAATGCGTTGCGATTGAGAAATCCGGTAAGCTGATCGTGGCTGCCTTCGTAGTTCAGTTTACGACGTAACTTGCGGTCCTCCGATACGTCCTTGAGAATAATGACAAAACCAACATCCTCTGCTTCCATGTCGATCATTGGAGATGCCGAAAACTCAAGTTCGACAAGATTGCGATCGGGATCGTAAAAAAACATCGAGCTGATTGAGAGTTTGCGACTTAGCAGCTGGTTCAGGTCAACAATCCGCGTGGTTTGTCGATTTGCATACAGGATCAAAATTTCATGAATCGAGGTGTCGATCAGTTCAGGCTCCCTGTCACCAAACAGCTTTTCGGCACTCGGGTTAACCAGTTTTATCCGGTCCTTGGAGTCGATAACAATTACCGGGTTGGTAATCGAATCGAGCGTGGTGGAGATGAAATCTTTCTCCGAGCGCAACTTTTCCTCGATTTGTCGCCTTGAAATAGTTTCCATCTCCAGCCCTTCTACCATTTCGTTATAAGCGACGACCAGGTCTTTTAATTCACTGGGTAATTTTTCTTCGCTAATGGACCCATATTTCCCGGTTAACAATGCACCCACCGAGTTACGTAACTTGTTCATCGGCATGAAAGCTCGATTCAGTAAAATCAGTACCAGTACCAGGGCCGAAACGGTCGCGATCGTGGTTATGATGAAGAAACTGGTTTCCGTTTCACGCAACCGATCGATAATAGGTTTTTGGTCAACCGATGCGCTGATGGTAGCGCCCAGAAATGCATCGTCGGCAAAAAGTTTATAACTCGGATATAAATGCGTCCCCGCCGCGAGATTCACCCAGTTATCCGATTGATAGAGGCTGTCTCCAGAACCGTGGATTATTCTTAACGGAACCCCGGTATTTCTTTCTACACTTTTCAGGCCATCGATCGCATAAGCCACAATATGCAGGTAAGCCTTCGGCTCCGGGGCACCGACCGGCACCAAAGCCTCGCTAAACAGCTGATCATCGAAATTGCATAGTGAGTACTTCGGTTTTAACAACCGTATCAATGACCCAACAACCGACTCTAACACCGTGGGACAACCGGGGTACCCGTTAAGGCTATCATCGGAGCTTTGCGCAAAAATATCACCGGAAAGATCGCGCACAATGATTGACTTCAAATTCAAAAGGCCCGCGGATGCCTGTCTACGGGTTAAAATTTCCTTTAGCCAGGCCTCCATCATGACAACATCACGCCGTTCAAGTGCATTTAAAAATGGCGCTTCACTTTGTAACTTCAGGGCAAATTCTTTCTGATCATCATAAAGCCGCTGGATGGCTTCCCTGCTTTCATGCTCGAGCAATGACTGGATCGATATGAGCTGAGACTCGATTGCCTGACCGCGATACACCTGGGTGCTATAAATCGCCAGGCCATAAGCCAACGCACCCAGCCAGAGCAGGGCAAAACCGATGATGAATTTAAAGCTGTAGAGACGCGAGAGCAATTGTCTACTCGATCACGTGGGGATAATCCTTATCCTGCGTTTCAATGGTTGCACCGTGAACCCAGGCCAATTTTTCCAGATCGAGCGCTATCGTAACCGCTTGCGACTCGCGATTTTCAAGTTGAGGTGGCTTATCGACAGCAAGCGCCGTCCGAGCGGAAAATAATATTGCCACCGTAAAGAATACAGCCGACCCCATAGCCAGGGATCGGCTAACGCCTATTATCGTCATAGCAAGTGCCAGATTGACTGGATTTAGATCTATTTATAATAGTCCAATAATTATAATTATCTCGGACTTAAGCGATCTTTTTAACAAGACTTCTAACAGGATACCCCGGTCCCACCGAGGCCACAGTAGCCCGCCGGATTTTTTTCGAGATACTGCTGGTGATAATCCTCCGCGTAATAGAACGGACCCGCCGGCAATAGTTCGGTGGTTATGGCCGCATGGCCCGCGGCGCGAAGTTGTTGTTGATATTGTTCCAGGCTTTGCTGAGCGGCCTCATGCTGGCCGTCACTGGAATAATAGATTCCCGACCGATACTGGGTTCCCATATCATTACCCTGGCGCATGCCCTCGGTCGGGTTATGCGACTCCCAGAATGTTTTCAACAGGGTCTGGAAGTCGATTTGACCTGGATAATAAACCACCAGCACGACCTCGTTATGCCCGGTCATACCGGTACAGACTTCCTGGTAGCTGGGGTTAGGAGTGTGACCGGCGGCGTATCCTACCGCGGTTGTATAAACCCCGGGAAGATTCCAGAACTTGCGCTCGGCTCCCCAGAAACAACCGAGACCCACAACTACCTGTTCACAATCTTCTGGAAATGGCTCCACCATCGAGGTCCCGAGGACAACATGAATCGGATCGAATTGAATCGTTTCATTACGACCAGGCAAAGCCTGTGTTTCTGAGGGAAGAGTGGTTGGTCTGCCAAACATGAGTAACTCCTGATTAGTTATAACGGCGGCTTACAATCAGACGCGGTCAACAAGGTTTAGTTCGATCCAGGTCGGCGCATGATCGGAAGGTTTTTCCATCCCACGGATATCATAATCTACCCCCGCATCGACCACTTTGGACTTGAGTTGTTCCGAAACCATCAGATGATCGATGCGCAGACCCCGTTTTGGTTCACGTTCGAATGCGCGGCTACGATAATCAAACCAGCTAAAACGATCGTCGGTTTCGGCATGACATAGTCGGAAACCATCGTGTAAGCCAAGCGCCTCCAGTTCCTGAAACCACCCGCGTTCCTCGGGCAGAAAGCTGGTTTTGCCGGCTTTGAGCCAGCGTTTGGCGTTATCTGCGCCGATGCCAATATCCAGATCTTGCGGTGCGATATTGTAGTCGCCCATCACGACCAGGTTCGACCGTGTCATATCATAAGCACCCAGAAATTGAATCAGATCCTGATAAAAGCGCTGCTTTGCTGGAAATTTAATCGGGTGATCACGGCTTTCACCCTGTGGAAAATAACCGTTGAAAACCAGCACCGATTGCCCGTCCAGTTGATATTCACCGCCAATAAATCGTTTTTGCGCATCTTCCGAATCCCCTGGAAAACCATAACAGGGATCACTACAGGGGAGGCGTGACATCAGCGCAACGCCGTAGTGGGTTTTCTGCCCGGTAAAGATAGTCTGGTAGCCTATTTCGGCGATTGCATCCACTGGAAACTCATGGTCCTGCACCTTGGTTTCCTGCAGACCGATAAATTCCGGTGAGTGCTTGTCGACCACGCTCTGCAATTGATGCAGGCGTTGGCGCACGCTATTCACATTAAACGATACTATTTTCATGCCTCGAGCCATCCTCAAATCTTTTTAGAAACTCGTCCAGCGATTCCTCGCCCATATGTGCTTCGAGCTCCTGTTCGATTTCCTTCAGAAACTTTGACACCTCTGCATCGCTGCGACAGCTATCGGTCTGGCCAGCGTCTTCAGCCGCACGTGCACTGCGCAGAATATCTGTGAGTTTAATACGCTGCAACGAAACAGCCGGCAAATAAAGCGGCGGATTTTGCGCCGAGAGCTGAATCAGACCATCGCTTTGCAACGCATCCAGCATGCGCTTCAGTGCCCCCACCGGTACCTGCTGGTAACCGGCGAGATTTTCAAGGCTGGGGGGCAATTCGGACTGCTGATCGTGCGCGCGAGCAATGTTTACCATCACTTGCAGCGCCAATTGGTCGCGCATGCGTCCACTCATATGGAAATCAATCTGCTCCCGCTTGAGCCGGTCAGGATTCTGGTGATAGAACGAGATGCTGGCTCCGATCAGTAAAATGACCCAGCTCAGGTAAAGCCATATCATAAACACCAGCAGAATTGCGAAGCCTGAATAAATCGCCGTATAACTGGTTGAGCCACCCACAAATGAAGTAAATAGAATACCGCTTACCTGCCAGATGACGCCGGCAATTACAGCCCCGTATAATGCTGAACGAAATTTTACACGGGTATTTGGCACCAGCATGTAAACGAAGGTGAAGGCGGCGATAACCAGCAGGAAGGGCAACAGCTTTCCCAATAGACGCAGCAGGTCGTTCATATAAGGAAGCGTATTCAGGAATTCAACGATCTGATTGCTACCGAGCGAAGCCGTAATACCAACGGCTGAAAACAACAGGACCGGGCCCACCATAATAACGCTCAGGTAATCACTGAAACGCTGCATCAGACTGCGGCTGTTCTGCAGTCGCCAGGTATAATTGAACGCCGCTTCAATTTTTTGAATCAGTGAAACCGCCGTATATATCAGCAGCCCTAAACCCAGCGCACCGAGCACACCTATTTTCATGTTGTCGACGAAGCCGACAATATGTGCGCTAATTTCCGCGCTCTGCTCGCCCAGAGGAGCCAGGATGCTGGTAAGGGTGGGTTCTAACTGATCGTGGACCCCAAACCCCTTCAAGACCGAGATGCTCACGGCCAGCAAGGGCACCATGGATAGCAGCGTGGTGTAGACGAGACTCATCGCCCGCAGGGTAATCATGCCATCCATCAGGTCGCGGCCAACCATCACGACTATTTGTAGAAAATGTCGCCATGGCGAGCGCGCTCCATCGGCATCGCGGGCGTTATAGCTCCAGATATACTGGCGTAGTTGTTCAAGCATCAAGCTACCCTAGCCAGTAAAGGCCTGTTTGGAATTCAGGTATTCGATTTCAGCATCGGTACTGCGCCTGCCTAGTGCAGCGTTACGGTGCGGAAAGCGTCCATACTTTTCGATGATGGCATGATGATGATGCGCAAAGCGCAGGTTGGATTCGAGGCCAGACTGGTCAAATAATTTTAGCGCCAGTTCCTGGTCTTCGAGTGTTTCGCTGTGCATGTATGGCATAAATAAAAATGACCGTTGTTCCGCGGGCAGCGCCTTGTCAAAACCCTGCTCAATTGCAACCGCTGCAACGTCACGCGACTGGGCTTCGCCGGCAAAGCTTTGCGCGCTGCCGCGAAACATGTTCAGTGGAAGCTGGTCCAGAACTATCACCAGCGCCAGACAACCCTCCGCAGTTTGCATCCAGTGGTCAAGCTCACCCCGTCTCGCTCGTTCCCAGGTATCCTGATAGCGCTCGCATAACTCCCGATCAAATTCCGGAGTCGAGTTAAACCAGAGTTTTCGGGTTGCATCTGAAAACCAGAAATCAGTTATTTGCTGTGGCATAAAATCCTCGCTCGACGACTCATGTTAGCAGGCTTTTAACAGGGCATCGACCTGCCCACGCAAGCGCTGTTGCAAAGTTTTACGCCCTTCTGAACCGGATTCGCGCTCAAGAAAATCCCAGTTCCGGTTCTGAATCGCTTTTTCAATTAACAGGCTATCGGACGCGTTGGATGATTGTGCAACGCGTTGCATGGTCCATTTTTGCAGGCTGGCAAAACATAGTTCGAATCCCCTGTTGCCCCGGGCAAAAGCTTCGACTTCAAGCTGCTCATGCTCATCGATCGAAGTATGAAAATCGGTAAAACGCAACAGCGACGAAACTTGATCGGCACTCATATTTTGCAGGAACTGGGTCATCCAGGTCGGCAATTGTCGCTGAATTCGCTGCTGTAATAAATCTATTTCAGCATCGATCTCTGGCGTGATTGAACGCAATACGACGATTGATTGATCGCCGCTTGATTTACCCTGGGCGTAGCTGACATGCACCAGCGAGAATCGAGCCTGCTGCCAGAAACACAGGGTTTCCGGATCGAGCGCAAAGCTCGCGCCCAGGTAACCCATGGAATTTTCCTGTCCATAGCGCAGTGCATATTCAAGCAGCTGCGTTCCGAGACCCCGGCGTCGATGGGTTTCAGCCACGGCGATGCGCTGAACACGTATACCCCGGTACCCGGCGAAATTTTTCAGGCCAGCCTGGGCGGTTAGCATCTGTGCCAGCAGATGCCCCCTCGGTCGGCGTCGCCCGAGAAAAATCTCACGGCACAAATTATCGTCGAGTCCACCCTCGATATTGAGCAATGCGGCGCCGACAACAACGCCCAGCTGGCATGCGACGACCAGCAACAGATCAGGATTCTCCATCATCATGCGCAAATCCGAAGGCCTGGTACGGTAGTGTGCCGCATTCAGCAATGCGTAAACCTGCCGCAACAGTGGAAAATTATCAGGGTCACCAGGATCTTTCAGCAATCGCATCTCGCAGGCTCCCGGATCCATCGCCGACAGGGGATCGAGCCTGTCTGACTTCAACATCAGCGTGCGATTGAGCCAGGCCTCCAGTTGATCACCCTGGCACCAGCGCACCGGCTTATCCAGGCTAAGCCGCATCAGCTTATTTGAATCCAGAGCCGCGACAAATCGCAGCATAAATCCCTGCCCGGTACCCTCGTATCCGCCGCTGGTGGTTGCCATCACCAGCCTCGGGTAAATCCTGAGCAATTGACACAACATCGGCAAAGGGATCATCGCGGCCTCATCGATGACCAGCAGATCTGCTTCGGGGCGTTTCTGCATCAGTCGATCGGGCGCGATAAATTCAGCATCCGGCACCAGTCGCAACAGCTGTGCACAGGTTTGTTTCGAGTTCGCCGATACCAGCATCCGACACCTTGTCTGCAAGCGCTTTACCAACAGCCCCAGGCAGGTGCTCTTGCCGCGACCACGCTCGGCATTGATCAACGCAACCCCATTTTGACCGCTTAGTACCCATTGCTCGATTTGCTGCAGGCAGTGCGCCTGGCCGGCGCTCTGTCCCTGCTCGATCGAAGTTTGCTGTAACACCTTTAGTTCGGGCAAAGATTCTATTGCACTAAAGTCAAAAGCCGGGGTCACCAGGATTCCAGTTTCCTTATCCTGCGCCAACGAATTGAAAAAATACTCGGCGAATCGCGCCCTCAGGGACGACTTTTGATCCTGCCAACGGCCATAGCGGTCAGTTTGCAGATTCCAGTCTTTAACTGGAGGGGACAATAACAGTAAAACCCCGCCTGCCTGCACCAGCCCGGCGACGATACATAAAACATCGGCATTGAATCCATCGAAGAGATCCAGCGCCACGAGCCGGGCTTCGCTTCCGAGACAGGCATCGGCCTTGCTAAAAGGGATTGCAGTCGCACCAGGCTCACGATTTGACACCATCTGCATCGATGCATCCACCTCGAACAGTTTTTTATATTGTTCGTCGCACCAGGATTGTGGTCCCTGCAACGCAACCAGTTGGCGCTGCTGACTGGACTCCAGCCGAGCGAGCAAGGCGGACATCCATCGGTTTATATCGTTTGCCGGCATCACGATTTATATGTTAAAAAAGCAGTCCATTATAGGTGAGTAACAAACCATGACAAAAGATCAGCAAACCGAGGCCGAAGCGGCGGCATTTCGATCTCTGGTAACCCATCTGCAACAACGCAGTGAGGTGCAGAATATCGACCTCATGAACCTCGCGGGCTTTTGTCGCAACTGCCTGTCTAAATGGTACTCCGCGGCCGCCAAAAAATTGGAGCCGGAATTCGACTACGCCGCTGCGCAAAAGTACGTGTATGGCATGAGCAACGAGGACTGGAAGCGAGACCATCAAACCAGCGCGAGTGACGAGCAAAAGCAGCGTTTCGAGGACACCAAAGAGATGCACGCGAAAATCAGCGGTTACTGAGGATGCCGTTCGTTGCCGGGAGGCTGAAGCCGACCTCCCCGGGTACCAGGTTAGCGCAGTTCGCGCCGCAGTATTTTACCGACGTTGGTTTTCGGCAATTCATCCCTGAATTCTATTTTTTTAGGCACCTTGTATCGGGTTAAATACTCGCGGCAATGCGCTATTACCGACGCCTCGTCCAGCGCGGGATCCTTTTTCACGATAACCGCCTTGACAACCTCGCCGCTGGCCTTATCGGGCTCACCGATAACCCCTACTTCGAGCACGCCCTCATGCCCCGCGATTACGGCTTCAATTTCATTCGGATAGACATTGAATCCGGACACCAGGATCATATCCTTGAGGCGATCGACAATACGGAAGAATCCCAGTTCGTCCATTTGCGCGACATCACCGGTCTTTAACCAACCATCACTGGACAACACATTGTCGGTTTCCCCGGGTCGCTGCCAGTAGCCCTGCATAACCTGGGGGCCGCGTACGCATAGTTCGCCGGTTTCGCCCTGGGGCAGCAAATTGCCATCCTCGTCCTGCACCGAGACTTCGGTCGACGGCACCGGCAAACCGATGCTGCCATTGTATTCCTTCACGGTTAGAGGATTTATACATACCGCTGGCGAAGTTTCGGTCAATCCATAGGCTTCGAGTAACGGGACACCCGTCAATTTCTTCCAACGCTCGGCTACCGGCTGCTGCACCGCCATACCGCCGCCGAGCGAGAGTTTTAGATTAGAAAAATCGATTTCGTCGAAACCAGGCGTATTCATCAAACCGTTGAACAGCGTGTTGACGCCTGTTATCGCGGTAAATCTAAGGCCCTGAAGCTCCCTGACAAAACCCGGCATATCGCGCGGATTGGTAATCAGGTAATTGAGCGCGCCAACCTTCATGAAGGTCAGGCAGTTAGCGGTTAACGAAAAAATATGATAAAGCGGAAGTGCCGTGATAATGACTTCCTCACCCTCGTTGACAGTATTCGCGAGCCAGGAGGAAGCCTGTTGCATGTTTGCGATCATATTGCCATGCGAGAGCATGGCGCCCTTGGCCACCCCGGTAGTACCGCCCGTGTACTGCAAAAACGCAAGATCATCGTGACTACAGGGCACTGCCTGATGACGCTGACCTGAGCCCATCTGCAGCGCTTGTTTGAAAGTTATTCTTTGCGGCAGCGAAAATTTGGGCACCATTTTTTTGACATACTTGACGACCAGGTTGACGATCAGGGACTTCGGGAAATGCAGCATATCGCCGAGCTGGGTTGTAATAACGTGCTGAATCGAGGTATCGCCGATAACTTCATCCAGGGTATGGCAAAAATTTTCCATCACGACAATGACTTTGGTACCTGAATCTGACAATTGGTGCTCGAGCTCACGGGGTGTATATAGCGGGTTGGTGTTGACGACGGTAAACCCGGCCCGCAGGATTGCAAAAATTGCGATTGGATTCTGTAGCACGTTAGGCATCATGACGGCAACACGATCACCCTTGTTTAATCCAGGCAGGCTTTGTAAATAACTCGCGAGTTGGTCGGTATAACGATCCATATCGTTATAGCTGAGCGTGGTTCCAAGGTTGGAAAAACAGGGACTTTCGCCAAAGCGTTTGATTGCCTGTTCAAACACATCGGTGACCGAGCGATAGGCGTTGATGTCAATCTCTTCCGGGACCCCGGGAGGATAACTTTTTAACCAGACCTTCTCCAATTTGCACGCCCCCCACAGCTGGCAACGGTATTATTTTATTATCGCGGGTAGGGATTCCTGACCGTTCCCCTGGTCCGCTTCTATTTAGCTGCCGGTTTCTTTTTTACAGCCTTTTTCTTCAACGACTTTATCGCCTTTTTTTTCGGCGCGCCCTTTTTAGGCGTGCCCATTTTATTTGTCATCTCGTCAGTCGTAAAGTCATCCACCATGATAACCCTTGTCGTCGCTGACCGAGCCTGCAGCAGTATATCAGCTTCCTCGGCTGAAACTTGACCCGATTGTTTGAGCCTTTCAATCCACTGCTGGTAATCTTCAAGTCCGTGTTGTTCCAACTGGTCGTGGCGCAGGCGTCGTTCTATTGGTTCCGCCTTTATCACCTTGTGCAGCGCATCCTCGAGACAACCGGTTATATCATTCGGGTCATCGGTACTATAGATGCCCGCGGTTAATCGATCACGCGCCTCTCCCGGCCTGATCAGCAGCGCCGCAACCCGATGACTGAGCGAGTCGTTGGGTTGGCGCAAATTGAGTCCCAGCGGAAATATGGTATGACGCACCAATACACCCAACCACTTTATCGGAAAATTGCGCAAAATCTCGTCAAGCGCCATCTGCACCTGGTAGAGACAGTACTTGGTTGACCATTCAACCAGCGGTAAGTCGTTTCGCGGCTGGCCATCGGCATCGAATTTTTTCAGCGCGGCCGAGGCGTAGAACATGTAACCCAGTGCGTCCGCAAATCGACCGGAAAGCATTTCCTTGCGTTTGAAAGAGCCGCCCAGAACCATTAACACGAGGTCAGAGCATACTGCAAACGCCGCGCTCATCTGGCCCAGACGCTGGTAGTAGTCACCGATACGACCCGGATATGGCGCCGGCGCCAAGTGGCTACCACTGATTCCATAAACGAAGGCACGGCAGAAATTGGTTAAAAAGTACTCTGCATGGCCACGCAATGCCTTATCGAAAGCATCTGCCGCGACCGACTGATCTTCCATCATCGCGGCTTGCATCTCGGCCATAAGAAAGGGATGGCAACGGATAGCACCCTGCCCGAAAATGATCATGCTGCGGGTCAGTATGTTGGCGCCCTCGACCGTAATCCCGACCGGGATAGACTGGTAGGCACGGGCGATGTAATTCGTAGGCCCGATACAGATACCCCGGCCCCCGTGTATATCCATTGAGTCATTAACGACCTGGCGCATGTGCTCGGTATTGTAGTATTTAAGTATCGCGGTAATGACCGAAGGCTTTTCACCGTTATCGAGTGCGCTCAGTGTTAGCAGCCGTCCTGCTTCCATCATGTATGTCATGCCCCCGATTCGAGCCAGCGCTTCTTCGACACCTTCAAATTTGCCGATCGAGGTGTTGAACTGTTTGCGCACGCGGGCATAAGCGCCGGTAGTGCGGACGCACGCTTTACCTGCCGACACGCCAACCGCCGGTAGTGAAATACCGCGTCCGACCGATAAGGATTCCACCAGCATGCGCCAGCCGTTACCGATATTCTGTTGCCCACCGATGATATATTCCAGGGGGATGAATACATCTTTGCCACTATTGGGCCCATTCTGGAACGCAACGTTTAGCGGGAAATGCCGTTTACCAATCGTAATCCCGGGGGTGTCGGACGGGATCAATGCGCAGGTGACCCCGAGTTCTTCCTCGTCGCCAAGCAAGCCGTCGGGATCGAAAATCTTGAACGCGAGACCCAGCACCGTTGCAACCGGACCGAGCGTGATATAACGCTTCTCCCAGTTGAGACGTAAACCGAGTACCTGCTTGCCCTCGTGATCCCCCATACAGATCACGCCGTGATCGGGTATAGCGCCGGCATCAGAACCAGCAAAAGGTCCGGTTAAAGCAAAACAGGGGATTTCACGTCCATCGGCCAGTCGCGGCAGGTAATAATCCTTTTGTTCATCGGTTCCGTAATGTAACAACAGCTCGGCCGGACCGAGTGAATTCGGGACCATGACGGTGACACCGGCTGTAATACTGCGTGCCGCAATTTTTGTCACCACGGCCGAATGACCATAGGCCGAGAATTCGAGACCCCCGTAGTGCATGGGAATGATCATACCGAAAAAACGATGTTGCTTTAAAAACGCCCAGATCTCTGGAGAAAGGTCCAGTCGTTTGTGAGTGATGTCCCAGTCGTCGATCATCGCGCACAGCTGCTCTACCGGACCTTCGAGAAAAGCCCGCTCTTCGTCGCTTAACACGGGCAATTTGTAATTTTTTAACAGCTGCCAGTCAGGGGCGCCTCGAAACAACTCCGCTTCCCACCAGACGCTACCGGCCTCGATAGCATCACGCTCTGTTTCGGACATCGGCGGCAATATCTTGCGTATGCGATGCAGTAAAGGGCGGGCCAGGAACTGCTGGCGAATGTGCGGCAATCCAAGTAGCACCGCAGGCACCAGAAACGCGGTCCAGAATACCAGCCCCCAAATGAAATTGAACCCGCCCGCAAGTGTAAATATCACGAGAAAGAACAGGGTAATCAAGGCCAGGGTACGAAACGGAATTTGATGCCGGGCGATCGCATATAACAATGCAAACAGGGCACCCAACAGGAGCAGAATATTCATTCGGGAAACTCGAGTATTTTAGGGTCGATTAAGCAGTTCCTAACACTATAATAATATGACACTACCGGCAATACATAGTTGCAAATAGCAACTATTACTAAGAGTCAGGCTCAGAAGGGATATCGAGCTTTTCTCGAAGTTTCGAGTTGATTGATCGCAACCCAAGCTTGAGTACCCCGTCCGCAAATTCGAGCAGTGGCAGAATACTTAATAACAATGGCGCAGCATCCGAATTCAATTCGTCGGTACTACCCTGCTCAATCAGTTTTAAAGCTCGATCAACCGAAACACGGCGCTCTTCACCAGACGCTGACGAGCTGACAACCCGGTTGCCACCCGCAGATTGTGCCTGCTGCAGGCTGACGTTGAGCTGCGCATATATCTGTTCGAGATCACTGTTATCAGTTGCCAGGCAGCTAAAGACCGCTCCGCTTAAAGTCACCTTGACCTGCTTGTCTTCAATACGCATCGGGGAACTGGAAACCCGTTTTAAAATACGGTTGACGCCGTCGGTTGCTCCAATTCCATTGGTTGCAGGATACAACAGGTAAAACTCGGCATTACCGAGATAGCACACTGTGTCCTCAGTACGCAGGGTTTGTTGGATTATCCTGGCCACCCCTTTTACGATCGTAGTTGTTTTCGCTTTATCGAAGCTCTGCATGATCGACTTGATGTTGTCGAGCTTGAGCTTACACAGGCTAAAATTACCCCGGTGGCGTTGCGCAAAAGATAATTCCTGGTGTGCACGTGAATTAAAGAAGTTGGTTTGTGATAATTGCTGTAACAGGTTGGCTGCCGAAACCTGTTCCAGTTCCTCGGGTGATTCCATCGAGTGCTGCAAGTAAAGATTTGCGTGCAAGCGCGCCCTGGCCGTCAGCTCGCTACTGGCGAAAGGCATATTAATAAAGTCGGTCGCCCCCATCTGAAAAGCAAGCTCGCGTCCCGCGTCTGCGTCGTTTTCCCCGACCAGTAACAGTATCGGAGTTGCCGCAAGCCAACTGTCGCCGGCACTACGGATTCTTTCGAGCAGGCCGAATTGATTAATCATTATTTCCAGCTCGCAAATAACGAGCACGATTTCGCGATCCTTGAGCAGCAAGTCCCAGGCTGCTTCTGCATCATCAGCCGTTAGCAGCGCGAAATGTTCCTGCAAATGCTTGCTGACCAGCTTGATGCTGTGTACCGAACTCGCAACCAGCAGGATTGTAGGTTTCTCTTTTTGCTCAGACATTGACTATAAATTAAGCGTAATCAGCAGACTATAGTTGAATTAACCAGATGCTTCGGCATCGATCGCGTTATAGGCCAGGAAATCCGGTTATTCCGGCCCTAAATCCGGAATACGTCCCTATATAGTCTGAAAACTAAATATTTATATGAATATGCCGATAAAAGCGCTAAGCAAGCGACTGCCAGCAAACCGGTACTGGCGGCCTGAACTTTACGCGTGGTTAGTTAAAACGAATAATGCCCGAAGCCAAGATTCTTATTGTTGATGACACCAAGGCCAACCTGATTGCGCTGCAGGTGCTATTGAAACCGGTCGATGCCAATATTCTTACGGCCGAATCCGGTGAGCAGGCCCTGCTTGCAGCGGAACAGAATGAAGATCATATTGCCTTGATTCTGCTTGACGTACAGATGCCTGTGATGGATGGGTTCGAAGTGGCCAGGCTATTAAATGAAAATGAAAGAACCCGATCGATACCGATCATATTCATCACGGCTACCCAGGATGACGGCCAGATTGAAAAGGCCTATCTCTCGGGGGCGGTCGACTACATCGAAAAACCCATTCGTAAAACCGCACTGATCTCCAAGGTTCTTGTATTTCTCGATCTGTGGTCGCTGCGACATGGTCTTGAACTGGAGGTTGAACAACGTCGCGCAGCCGAGCATCGCGTAGAACACCTGGCGACCCATGATCCCCTGACCAACCTGTCGAATCGACGCGGCCTGTACGAAGAACTCAGTGAATTGATTTACCGCTCGCGACGCTATAATTTCTCAAGTGCCGTTATCTACGTTGACCTGGATGGATTCAAGCATGTTAACGATCACTTCGGTCACGAAGCGGGCGACAAGCTGTTAACGCAAGTTGCCGACAATTTCAGGCACATCGTGCGCCAGACCGACTCTGTCGCCAGGATTGGCGGAGATGAGTTCATCGTGTTGTTAACCGACATCGATAGCGAAACAACACTGATTACCAAGATTGAAAAACTGCTCACCGAAGCCTCGCGCCCACTCGATTTCAAGGGACACAATATTACGGTCGGAGCGAGTATCGGCATTGCGCTTTACCCGGATCATGGCGACGACGTAGAAACCCTGTTACACCATGCCGACCAGGCCATGTACCAGGCGAAGAACCAGGGCAAGAATACGTTTCGCTTTTTTACCGAAGATATCAATATCAAGGCGCATCGCCAGCGCGAACTCCAGGATAACCTGCGCAAGGCACTGCCCAACGACGAATTCACCGTATTCTTTCAACCCATCGTCGACGCCGCGTCCGGCCAGGTCGTTTCGGCAGAAGCGTTACTGCGCTGGGAGAGTGCTAAACTTGGGCAGGTATTTCCCGACGAATTCATACCCGCCGCGGAAAGCGCCGGTTTGATACCCGAACTCGGTTGCTGGGTGTTAAAAAAGGCGATTGAAACCGGGGCTCACTGGAACCAGCAGTTTGGTATCGGCTTGCGTATTGCGGTCAATGCATCGTCGATCCAGTTCCGCAACAATCTGCTGTTTGACACGATAAAGGAACAGATCGAAACACATGCATGGAACCCGGATTTGCTCGAAGTGGAAATCACCGAAGGCCTGTTACTGGATGACTCACCCGAAGTTAATACCTACATCGACGAAATCAGCAAGTGCGGTGTCAGGCTTTCGGTGGATGACTTCGGCACCGGATTTTCCGCACTCAGCTATTTGAAGAATTATCCGGTCAATACCGTAAAAATCGATCGCAGTTTTATTATGGACTTGCCTGGTGATAAGGAAAATGCAGTCCTGGTGCAGGCAATCATCGCAATGGCACAGGGATTGCGCCTGGAAGTTATCGCTGAAGGCGTCGAAACTGCCGAGCAGTGGGAGTACCTGAAGTCGCTCAACTGCGATTTTGTACAGGGTTACTTTTTTGGCAAGCCCATGCCGCGTGCAGAGTTTGAAGACTATCTTGTTGCGCAGCTCGCAAAACCGATCCGGGCCCAATCGTAATCAATACCTGCGGATTGTGCGGAGGCGCTATTGCACCTGCCTGGACGGGTCGGCTTGCTTATGGCGCTGGCGAGACAGGAAAAACTCGGCGAACCAGCGAGCGAGCACTTGCCTGTCTTCCCTGTTACCTCCACTCATCGAATCAAGCGCCTGTTGCGCCACCTCCTGAGGCACCACGGCTCCCCCATAAGTTTCGAGCAGTGCAATTTCATAGTCCGCTTCAAATTCGGGGTGAGCTTGCAAGCTTATAATTGAATTACCGTAGCTGAGACCCGCATACGGACAAAAATCAGAGCTCGCAAATACCTGGGCCGAATCAGGGAGCTTTACTACCTGGTCCTGATGGAAGGCATAAATTCCAATCTGCTGCGACCCGTTGCCCATCCAGGAATGCGTCTGATCGATGCGATATTGGTGCAGACCAACGCCCCAGCCTTTATCCGATTTGACGACCTCGCCACCAAGCGCCTGGGCAATGATCTGGTGGCCAAAGCATACTCCGATTAGCGGAATCTCAGTACTTGCCAGCTCGCGAATAAAATCCTGCAGCGGAAACATCCAGTCAAGATTGTCGTAAACACCATGCCTTGAGCCGGTAATCAACCAACCATCACATACGTTGATTGATGCCGGCATTTCCCCTTCTATCACACAAAATGACTCGAACTCGAAATCACACCCGGAGACCCCAATAAAGCGTTCAAACATAATGGGATAAGGATCGAATCGAGCGGCCATTTCTTCACGCAGCAGTCCGGCTTCGAGGATTCCAATTTTCATGAGCTTTTTCCTGATCGTTAAGCGAGCGAATATACCACCAGCGTTTTATCGCCGACACAAATTCGCGCACAGGTCTTAAAAATGTGATCATATTCTATCGACCCGGCAACGCCATTAGCAACACTGCTGTTGGTGATGCCTTTACATTTGTGATTAAATATTTCGTCTGGCGATATGGACATGACACTATGAAATCGAGTGATCCGAAAGATTTAAAGCTGTTAATGATAGAAAAATCGGACGACTTGAAAACCCATCAATGGGTTTACCAGTTACTGCGCAATAACCTGTTATGTGGCCGTATCGAACCGGGCAAACCCCTGACCATTCGAGGTCTCGCCGAAATACTGCAGGTCAGCCCGATGCCGGTGCGCGAAGCCCTGCACCGCCTGGCATGCGAGGGCGCCGTCGAGGTTAAAAACAACCGCCGGGTCATCGTGCCATCTATGACCGCGGAGAAATTCAGTGAGCTCTCCAAACTACGAATGCTGCTCGAAACCCATGCCGCGGAAGGTGCATTACCCTATATAAAACAACAGGATATAGAGATTCTCGAGCAAATTGACGCGAAAATTGATGCAGCCGTCGAGCACAACGACGTTGATAATATCAGTCTCCACAACCAGGCGTTTCACCGGCATTTGTATTGCGCGAATCCATTCCAGATCGCGGTTCCCTTAATCGAAAGCCTGTGGTTGCAGCTCGGCCCGTTTTCGCGGATCGCAATCAGCAAACTGGAAAAAGTATACCTGGTCGATCGTCATGTAGAGGCTCTTGAGGCATTAAGGCAAAGAAATTTGTTTGGCTTGCGACGCGCGATCGAAGCGGATATACGCGACGGTATCGCGTCGATAAAAACCGTTGACGGTATTCACGACTATTTCCAGGGAGTCGCCTGACCGCCAATCCCTGGATAGACATAGTGATTAATTTCACTAACAAGCGGAGAATTCCTGTGGGCCGGAAATCGCCATCAGGACTAAATGCTGTGATCACAAATCACCTAACTTAAAGGTTGACCTTCAATTCTATGAATCATCCAGACAGCAATCAGCTAAAGCGTGAAATCACCCGGTTTCTGAAGGCAAATCCAGAAGTAAAACAGTTGGAGGTACTGGCCTCGGATATTTGCGGGCACTTTTTCGGCAAGCGTTACCCGGTAAGCAAACTGGCGACATTTGCACAGGAAGGACTCGCGATGCCAGCCAGTATGTTCGTCCTGAGCACGCTCGGCGAGCCACTGGATGGCCTGCACTACGGCATTGACGATGGCGACCCCGATGCGCATTTCTACCTGGTGCCTGGCAGTCTGTGTCTGACCAAATGGGGCAACCGGCCGCGCGCCCAGGTGCTCGCGACAACCTGCAGTAGCGATCAACCCTCGTATTTCGAGCCGCGACATGTTCTGCAAAGAGTGGTGGCAGCCTTCGCCGCGAGGAAATGGCAGCCGATGGTTGCTTTCGAGCTCGAGTTTTACCTGTTCCAGGCCCAGCGTGACGCGAATGGCCTGTTGCAATTGGTGCGCAATCCAAAAACAGGCCGCGTGGATACCGCGACGGCCTTGTCGAATACACGAATTGGTGATTTCGAAGAAGTTATCGACGACATCATTCACGCCTGTCAATTGCAGAATATCGAGACCGGGGCCATTTCTTCAGAACTGGGCCCGGGCCAGTTCGAGATCAATTTCAATCATCACGCCGACGTACTTCGGGCCGCTGATGAAACCTGTTTGTTCAAGCGAATCGTCATCGAGGTAGCCAAGAAACATGGTATGGAGGCCAGTTTTATTGCCAAGCCGATGCTGGAACATGCCGGCAACGGGCTGCACATGCACATCAGCGTGGTCGACAGCAAGGGCAAAAATGTCTTCGCCAGGGGCAACAAGGCGCATCCGCGACTGCACCAGGCGATCGCAGGCTTGCTCGCGACGATGCCGGCGGCGATGTCATTCTGGGCACCCAACATCAATTCGTATCGTCGTTACCGCGGGGGTACCAGCTGTGCCCCGGTCAGCCTGACCTGGGGTGACGAAAACCGCACCGTCGCATTCCGTATTCCGCTTGCCAAGCAAGGCGCGTGGCGGGTCGAAAACCGGGTTCCCGGTGCCGATGCCAATCCCTACCTGGCAATGGCTGCTTCCCTGGCCGGCATGTTACATGGCATCGAAAACCAACTCGATCCCGGCGCACCCACGACCGAGGCGGTTGCTGGTCGTGACGAAAACCTGCCGCTGGATATGGCCAGGGCGCTGAGGACAACATTTGACAGTGAAGCGCTTAATAATATTATGGGTCGCTTTTTCATCGAACTATACTGTCGTCATCGTAGCGCTGAGGCAGCTGCTTTTCAGAATTTCATCAGCTCACGAGAATATGACTGGTACCTGTAAATGAGCGAAAATAACTTCACCACTGGCGATTCCATGTTCGCCAATGTCTATGGCTACCTGGGCAAGCCACTGTCCCGCAATGCTGACGATGCCGATGTGTTTGTGGTAGGGCTTCCCTACGACCTCGGAACCACCGGGCGTTCCGGTACCCGCAGCGGGCCGGTTGCGATACGCCGGGCTAGCGCCTTCCTGAGCTGGGAAGAACAACGCTGGCCCTGGGATTTCTCCCTGGCTGACCGGATTCGCGTCGCCGATTACGGCGACCTTGAATTCCCGACCGGCAGCACCGAGGGATTTTTCGCTGAAATTGAAACGCACTACGGCCCTTTGCTTGCCGCCGGTAAAACCACGCTCAGTTTTGGCGGTGATCATTTCGTCACCCTGCCCTTGCTGCGCGCCCATCACAAACAGCACGGCAAGCTCGCGCTGATTCATTTCGATGCCCACACTGACACCTATGCCGAGCCGGGGTCGAACTGTAGCCATGGCAGCATGTTTCACTTTGCGCCGCGCGAAGGCATTATCGATGCCGACAAGAGTATCCAGGTCGGGATTCGCACCACCTACACCGAGAGCCGGCACGAGTTCGAGGTGGTCAGCGCTGCGGTTGCCAATGACCTCAACGTCGAAGCCATCGTCGAGCGTATCCACAATCGCGTGGGTGACAGTCCCTGCTACCTGACTTTCGATATCGACTGCCTCGACCCGAGTTATGCGCCGGGCACCGGCACCCCGGTGGTGGGTGGATTATCTACGGATCGCGCGCTCAAAATCATCCGTGGCCTCTCGGGAATTAACCTGGTTGGAATGGACCTGGTCGAAGTCGCCCCGTCCTATGATCATGCAGAGATCACGTCGCTAGCGGGCGCTACCCTCGGTCTGGAGATGCTATACCGGTTTGCCGCCAACCAGGCTTAACAAGCTTCCATCAATCCAGCGCGGGTATTTCGCGCGCAAATAGTGGCGCATAAATATCCTGACCCGACTCCAGGTAGCGTGCCGCCGAGTGGCCATCGTAAACCGCTGCCGCGACCGTACCCGGTGCATTGCAATCACCGATCGCGCGCAGGGTTTTAAATCGATTTTCGTGCTCTAGCAAAGCCTGGTACAACACATCATCCGATTGCCGCGAAGTCACCAGGATCAAGGTCTCGAAATCAATTCGCTGCTGATGCTCATCGCTGTAAATATTCGCAATCGTCGCCTGACCCGCTTCAACCTCCAGCAGTTGATGCGAAACGACTATTTCTACCCCCAGCGTCAGTAATCTGGCCTGAATTTTCTCCTGCTCCAGCGTGTATTCGGTCCAGACGGAAACTTTCGACTCCGGGGTTACCAGGCAGACATCATGACCCTGGCTGCGACAGCGCTCGGCGATGGTACTACCCATAAAATAGTGATCGTCATCGTAAATCAGCACCCGGCCGCTGATTTCAGCACCTGCAAGCACATCGTCCGGGTTTAACGCCGATACATTTTCGAGACCCTCAATTGGGAAAGCGTGGTGGCGACCGGTGCCATCGCGGCGCCAGTGCGCGCCGGTCGCAATCAATACATGCGGTATCTGCAGCTCAATAATTTCGTTCGCGCTCAAGTGATTGCCGAGGTAGATATCGACATTGGGTTTTTGCCTGATCTGATGCTCCCGATAATCACGTACCCGTGCATAACTTGCCATTCCCGGCAACTCACTCTCGCGTACGACTCTTCCACCGAGGACCTCGCTGGCTTCGGCCAATGTTACTGCGTAACCCCGATTGGCAAGCTGCATGCTGCATTCGAGTCCTGCAGGCCCGGCGCCGACCACCAGTACCGCATCGTCGCTAAGCGCAGCATCGATTTTTTCCGGGTGCCAGTTTTGTTTCCATTCTTCCCCCTGGGTCGGGTTTTGAGTACAGCGAATTGGCGCCACCATCATGTCCTGGGCAACACAGATATTGCAGCCGATGCATTCACGGATGTCCTCGATGCGGCCCTCATCAATCTTGCGTGGTAAAAACGGGTCGGCGATCGAGGGGCGCGCCGCTCCGATCAGGTCGAGCACTCCGCGCTTGATTTGTGAAACCATCGTGTCAGCCGAAGTAAACCGCCCTACCCCGACGACCGGTTTACTGGTCAGCGTTTTGACAAACGCAGTATAGGGTTCCTGGAAACCTTCGTTGGGTTCAAACCGCGCGGTGGCCGAATCATTAGCCCAGTCGCTGATATTGACATCCCAGAGATCCGGAAGCTCGGCCAGCATACCGACAATATCGCGGCCTTCACTTTCCCACTGTAGGCCGTCGGACCCCTGTAGCTCATCAGTCGCGAAACGAAACGCGACCGCACAATCATCGCCGACTGCTTCCTTCACATCGATTAATACTTCCCTGGCGAATCTGACCCTGTTTGCGAGGCTGCACCCATACTCGTCACTGCGCTGGGTGTACTGGGGTTTGAAAAAATGCTGTATCAGGCTCAAATTATGCCCGGCATATAAATAGATGATATCGTAGCCCGCCTGCCTGGAGCGCTGCGCCGCTTCGACATGCCAGCGCCGCACGTCGGCGATGTCACGTTTGCTCATCGCGCGCGCCTGAATCGGATGAGTATCGCGTACGGCAATCGCACTCGGTGCCATCGGCACAATGCGGCTGTATAAATTCGGAGCATGGCTCGCGTTGTAAGCAAGTTCGATGCCGGCGAGTGCGCCATGCTCATGCACCGCATCGGTCATCAAACGGTGCTGCGGAATATCTCGATCATCCCAGATGCGACCCTCGATATATGGTGACGCATCCGTACTCGGATGGATTTCAACTTCCTGGGTGCAGACCACACCCCAGCCACCCTCGGCCTTGACGGCTCGATTTGCAGCTTCGGCACGCGGGCGGCCATGACCCAGAACATTACAATGCGGAACCTGGAAAAATCGGTTCGGTGCCGTTACCGGGCCTATTTTTACGGGTTCAAACAGAATGTCGTACTTTGGATCGCGTGACATGGATTAACTTACTGCCGCAACTTTACCCTTGGCACGCATGCTCTCATTGACCTGCGGCATGCTACCCTCTGTTGGCGCATGCTCCAGTGTTACGACTGGCAGGACCTCACGCAGCTGGTTTTGAAACGAACCGATTCCGAGCTCCAGGTCCGATAGTAAAACGCCGTCGAAGGCACTCGAACGCATTCCCTCGGCCGCCCATTTGATCAGCTGAATATCTTCGTTACCGACATCCATGTTGATATCACGATTCAGCTCGCGCGCCTTTTGCATTTCCGGGCGCTTGTCGGGCAATGCATAGGTAACGCCTGCCATGACACTCTTCTGGTTGCCGGTCGGATAAATCTGGTAGATTTCGATCTGGTCGGGAAACAGGGTCAGCACGAAACCGGGAAACATCCCCCAGTAAATCCAGAGGTGCTGGTGTGACTCCGGCAAATAGCTGTCTTCAGGCAATGCCGCGACATAGTTCCGATTCCGCTCAAGGCGATGCTTGCGCTGATTGATAACGCCAAAGGACCGACCCAAGCCACCCTCAAGTCGTTGATCGGTATAAGTCGCTCCAACCAGGTCAAACAACTCGGGATGACCGATTGGCACATGGTATCCCTCGTTATCGATATCGAGCACTGCTTTCCAGTCGAGATCGAAGTTGTATTGATAAGGTTCGTCGATCGGCTGCATTTCCTCGATACGATAGAGACCAATCTCTTCTGCCGCCTCTGCAAACAACTCGGCCACCGCGGGGCCGTCACCACTGAAACGTATAAAGACCATGCCCTGCCAGACCTCGCAGTCGAGCGACTTGAGCCCAAACTGTGACTTATCGATATCCGGAAAAGCGTTCGCTTTCGGAATATTCTTGAGCGAGCCATCCAGGTTATATGACCAACCGTGAAACGGACAGATGAAAGACTTGCCACAGTGCCCCTTGTCATCGCCGACGACCCGCGACGCACGATGCCGGCAAACATTATGGAATGCACGCACCTGTCCGTCCTGGTCACGCACCACTACGGCACGCTCGTTGGCCATCGCAAAACACTGGTAGTCACCGCTTTCGGGCAAGTCGGAAACATGTCCAACAAACATCCAGTTTCGTAAAAACACCTGCTCCATTTCGAGCTGGGTCAATTCGTCATTGTTATAAGTCCAGGCAGGCAATCCTTTGCGGCTGTCAGCATCCCGGAATATTTCTTTTGCTTCGATAAATTTCATGGTTACACCTCGTTCAACTCGTATCATGCAGGCCCTGACTCACTCCCCCAGCCTAAGCTGCCGGAGATGGATGGTGATGACCGCCGGCCTGGTAATCCGCCTCCAGCGTGGCCACTTCTTCCATCGCCAACAAAATTCCCTGGCGCAAAATTGAAACCATCTCATCGATTTGTTCCATGGTGATGGTTAACGGCGGTGACATAACGCACATATTGATGACCGGGCGTACGATCAATCCGAGCGCCTGGCAGTGTTTATCGATGAGGTTACCGATTTCGTAATCCATGGCGAGATCATCATCACCCTGCTTTAGCTCACATTGGACGCAGGCCATTAATCCCAAACCACGAACATCGCTGACGATTGGGATGTCACGCAGCGTCTGCATCTGTTGTTGCAGATAGGGGCCGGTTTCCCGGGCCTGCGCAAACAGGTTTTCACGTTGCATGATTTCGAGATTCTTGATCCCGGCGACGGCGGCTACCGGGTGACCCGAATAGGTAAAGCCATTCGAAAACACGGCTGAATCGCCACCGTTGTCCTTGATCTCCTGCACCAGGCGATCTGACACCAGGAACGCACCCATCGGAATATAACCCGAGGTCAAACCCTTGGCCGTGGTAATTATGTCGGGCGTGATTCCAAAAACGTCTTGTGACGCAAAGCAGTGGCCCAGGCGACCGAAGGCGGTAACGACTTCATCCGACAGGTAAAGCATGTCGTGCTTACGGCAAACTTCGAGACAACGCTGATGATAACCTTCAGGCGGGACGATGACGCCACCCGATGCAAGAATCGGTTCGGCGACGAATACTGCGCAATTTTCAGAACCAACCTCGTCGATCATGTTCTCCAGGTTGCCAACGCAGGCATTCAGAAACTCGGCATCAGACTGACCTGCAGGCTTATACAGGGGATGTGGCGCCTCGATGTGATGCACCAGCCGGGTCTCGAAATCGAGGTTATTCTTATCGCGTTCCTTGCCGGAGACACTGCCACCGAGATAAGTACTGCCGTGATAACCCCGCTTTTGCGAAATGATATGTTTCTTGCTGCGCTTGCCACGCATGTTGTTATAGAACTGCACGAAGCGCAGCGCGGAGTCCACCGCGGTGGATCCCCCGGTGGTAAAGAAAACATGGTTTAAATCGCCTGGAGACTGTTCGGCGATCAGGGCGGCAAACTCGGCTGCGGGCCCCGTTGTCATCGACCACGGCGATACATAGGTTAATGCCATGACCTGGTCATAGATCGCTTGCGCCATCTCTTCGCGGCCATGACCGATATTGACACACCACATGCCGGCAGGCGCATCGAGCAGACGGTTACCTTCGCTATCGTAGACGTAAACGCCCTCACCTTTACTTAACAACGTGCGTTGATGACCGCCGATTTTGGCAATATCGTCCCAGGGATGAATAAATAAATTGTCGTTTTGTTTGAGTTCTGCCGATGTGCTCATGTCTGCACTCCCCCGAGAATAGCTGTAAGAAGATTCCGAATTATATTTATTTTTTTATATTTTTACAATAAATTTCAATAATATAGCAGTTTTTATTGACCATTTACTCAGTAATAGGTAAGGTTAACCTCAATTATTACAGGGTTATAAATCTTGGCAACACCTGTTACTGAAAAAAACTTCGCCGGCCGTAATCGCAAGAGCCAGAGTGAATTTCGCAAGCGGCAATTGATCGATGCGACCATGGAATGCATCGATAAACTCGGTATTTCGCAAACCACGCTTGCCCGTATCGCCGAACGCGCCCGCCTGTCGCAGGGCAATATCGTGTTCCATTTTCAAAGCAAGGAGGCATTGCTCGACCAAACCTTGCGTTATCTCAGCGATGAATACCTGTCAAATTGGCAATCGGCTCTGGCAGCTGCCGAATCGGATCCACTAGCCCAGCTTTGCGCGCTCATCGAGGCATCGTTCGCCCCGCAAATCTGTAACCGCAAGAAAATCAGCGTCTGGTTTGCATTCTGGGGCGAGTCGCGCTCGCGGCCGAAGTACATGCGCGTCTGTGGCGCTCACGATAAAGCGTTTTCGGACAAATTGTTGTCGCTGTGCGAGGCCATTGAGGCACAGCATGGCGCGCGCCTGCAAGCAGCAACCGCCGCACTCAGTATCGAAGGCATGATTGATGGCCTGTGGCAAAACTTTCTCATCGGCCCATCCGGATTTAAGCGTGACCGGGCGATTCGGGCGGTGTTTGAGCTATTCGATACGATTTACCCGGATTTGAGGAGGAGCTGAATACGAATTCACGTGATCACAAAATCTGATTTATTTCTGTTAACATCCGTTCAAACTATTGATGTGACAGGCTATTCGTCGTTATGCTAAGGTTTTCGCGTTACGAATACATTCCGATTGCTTTGCGCCGTTAAGCCAGCGTACAGACTGGAAACACAATAATAAGTTTGAAATTAAAAACTAGTATGAATTTCCGAGGAGGAAATAATGAACAAAGACACTGCTATTAAATCCACGCTGGTTGGCTTGACCGCCGTCGCGATGCTAACAGGCGCGTCGATCGCATCGGCAGCCGGTAAGCTCAACGTCAGTAACTGGGCCGAGTACATGGCCGAGGACACCATCGAAAACTTTGCCAAAGAATACGATATCGACGTCACCTTCACCCCCTACGAATCAGTCGAAGCGATTGATTCCAAGTTACTCGCAGGTAACTCGGGCTATGACGTGGTTTCGCACGCGGCCTCGCAAGCAGCGCGCTTGGCCAAGGGCGGTATATTACGCAAAATCGACAAGACCAAGCTGGGTAACTTCAAACACATGAGCCCAGATGTCATGGCGCAGATCGGCAGCAAGTGGGATCCGGGCCACAATTATTTCGTGCCGTTCATGTGGGGCACCCATGGCGTGACCTATAACAAGGAACTGGTGCTCGAGACTTATCCCGATGCGCCGATTGGCTCGATCGAAATGATTCTCGACCCCAAGCACATGAAGGAACTGGCCAAGTGCGGCGTTTCCTTCCTCGATTCGCAGACTGACGTCATTCCAATGGTGCTGGCGCACCTGGGGTACCCGCCGGATTCGACCGATCGTGCCCATTACAAAGAGGTTGAGGAATTGCTGCTCAAGGTTCGCCCATACATCAAAACCTTTGATAACTATGCCTATCAACGCATGCCCGAAAAAGAGTTTTGTGTCGCCGTCACCTGGGGGCCGGATGGTTTACTCGCAATGTCCGGGGCCGAAGAAGCTGAAACCGGAGTGGTTCTCGATTTCTTCCTGCCAGCGATTCCGAACTTCTGGGTTGACGGCTGGGTTATCCCCGGGGATGCCAAGAATATCGAAAACGCACACTTGTTCTTGAACTACATGATGCGTCCGCAGGTTGGTGCCAACGACAGTAACTACACCTGGTATGCGACCGCCAACAAGACCGCAATGCAAGAAAATTTGATCGACGAAGCGGTTACCAGCAGCACGGCTGCTTTCCCGACCGCGGCACAAATTTCAACCATGTATACACTAAATCCCCTGCCGCCCAAGGCGGAACGAGTCCGCACCCGGACCTGGACCAATTTCAAGGCCGGAAACTAGCAAGACGAAACCGGGGTGAGCAATCACCCCGGTTTTTTTGGTTGGCATGTAACGGGGGGAATATGTCACAGCAGATAGATTATAACGACCGTCCCTGGCTCGACCCTGACGCCGAACCCTTCATCAAGGTGCAAAGTGTCAGCAAGCACTTCGGCGACTTCACCGCGGTCGACAGTGTTGATCTGGAGATTTACAAGGGTGAGCTGTTTTGTCTGCTCGGGGGTTCCGGTTGCGGCAAATCAACTTTGTTGCGAATGCTCGCCGGCTTCGAAACTCCTTCCTCCGGCAGTATTCTGATCGATGGCGCCAATATGACCGACGTACCACCCTACGAACGCCCGGTCAATATGATGTTTCAGTCCTACGCGATATTCCCTCATATGAACGTTGCGCGGAATGTTTCCTACGGGCTTCGCAAAGATGGCGTCTCTCGAAAAGAAACGAGCAAGCGCGTCGACGAGATGCTGGAGCTTGTACAGCTAAGCGAACTTAAGAATCGAAAACCCGATCAGCTGTCCGGCGGCCAGCGCCAACGCGTCGCACTGGCCAGGGCGCTGATCAAACGCCCAAAGGTTCTGCTGCTCGATGAGCCGTTAGCAGCGCTTGATAAGAAACTTCGCGAGCGAACACAATTCGAGCTTATGAACATTCACGAGGAACTCGGCATTACCTTCGTCGTCGTTACGCACGATCAGGAAGAGGCAATGACCTTGTCGAGCCGTATCGCCGTGATGGATAAGGGCCGGTTCCAACAAATTGGTACACCGAAGGAAATATACGAGTTTCCTCACAATCGTTTCGTCGCCGACTTCATTGGCACGATCAATACGTTTGAGGGGGTTGTTACGGTCGTTGAAGAAGACAGGATAAGCGCCTATTCCGACGAGGCCGGCGAGACCTTGTCGGCGCTCGGTAAGCAGCTCGTCGAAGTCGGGCAACAGATTGAGATCGCGGTTCGTCCCGAGAAAATATTTATCAGCAAGGAGAAACCGGATGCCTCTGATGACGTCTGCATCGAGGGTGTGGTCGATGATCTTGGCTATCTCGGCAACCGCTCTCTCTATCGAATCAAACTTGCCAGCGGCA
>CAXMSP010000069.1:0-40863 GCA_964196225.1 uncultured Gammaproteobacteria bacterium
CAATACTTCGATCTGGGTCGTAACATCAAGTGCGGTCGTCGGCTCGTCAAAGATGATCAGGTCGGGCCGGCAGGCCATCGCCATCGCCGTCATCGCGCGCTGTAATTGTCCGCCAGATACCTGGTGTGGATAACGAAAACCGATTTCCCTGGGATTAGGCAGACGCAAACGCTCGTATAACTCCATCGCGTCTTCCTGGCTTTCCAGGCGTTTCTGTATTCGATACTGCAGCGGTGCCTCGGTATGCTGGTCAATCAATTTATGTGCCGGGTTGAATGAGGCGGCAGCCGATTGCGCGACATAGGCGATACGTGCACCGCGTAACGACTGAAGGTCTGATTGTGGGGTCGTGGTCAGCTCCATGCCGTCGAATTCGATTGATGATCCTTCTCCAATGCGACAGCCATCCTTGGTGAACCCCATGGCAGCGAGACCAATTGTCGATTTGCCGGCGCCCGACTCGCCGATCAAGCCCATGACCTCGCCTCGGTGCAGCGTCAGGTCGATGCCATGCACGATTTCGATCCAGTGTTCGTCGGAGTACCCTTCGATTATCAGATTCTTTATATTAAGCAGTATGGTTTTATCTTGACTCATTTCTATTGCTCCTTCAGACCGGACGACATGAAAAGCATCCAGTCAACAACAAAGTTTACGGCTACCGTTAACAGCGCGATCGCACCCGCAGGTATCAGCGGGGTTATCTCTCCAAAGGAAATAAGGGTTGCGTTTTCGCGCACCATCGAGCCCCAGTCCGCGGTCGGCGGTTGAATACCCAGACCGAGGAAGGAAAGGCCGGCTACCAGTAGAAATACGAAACAGAATTCGAGGCCGAACTCGGCGATCAGCGGTGCCGCCGAGTTCGGTAGTATCTCTTTGCGAATCAAATACCAGTTACCTTCGCCCCTGAGCTTGGCAGCTTCAATATAATCCATGACCACGACATTACCCCCGACCGATCGTGCCAGTCGGAATACACGCGGTGCGTAAATGATGGCGATAACGATGATCAGCGTAAAGGTATTGGTGCCAAAAATACTCAACAGCAGCAGGGCGAATATCAACGATGGAATCGACATGATGACGTCTACTATCCGCGACAGCAGCTGGTCGAGTTTGCCGCCCACGGTGGCCGCATATAAACCCGCGGTAGCTCCCATGGCGAAAGCCAGGATAGTAGCCAATAGTGCCAGACCGACCGTATTCCGGGCTCCGTAGATAATGCGGCTAAACATGTCACGCCCCAGCTGATCGGCGCCCAGCAGCATATTTTCATCGGCTGGTGCAAACGCTGACGAGATGACCTCGGCTTCGCCGTAGGGTGCGATAATCGGCGCAAAAACGCCGGAAATCGTATAGGTGAAAATAACAAACAATCCAAAGCCGGCGGTCAGTGGTGCGGTGCGCATCGCCTTGGCGAGGTCTGGAGGTAACAGTATCACCAGGAATTCCCTGAATGAAAAAGATACACCCGCAGAAAAAGCAATCAATCCGGCAAGTATCGTGACCGACCAAAGCATCGCTTCGCCACCGACGATACCCATGATAAAGGAAACCAGGGTCAGCGAAAATAACAGAAGGAACAAGGTGCGTTTTTGATAAAAAGCGGCCATCGAGGAAGCGCCGATAACCAGGGCGTAAAAACCAATAATAAAATAGTTCATAATTCAGCCCTCACTTCGGATGGCGCAAGCGCGGATTGGTCAGGATCGACCCCACGTCAGCGGCCAGGTTCAACAGGATAAAGGTAGCGGCAAAAATCAGGCAACAGGCCTGCACCACCGGGAAGTCCCGCTTGGTCACGGCGTCAACCAGCAATTGCCCGATGCCGGGATAAACGAATACCACTTCAACCAGAACCACCCCGGTGACCAGGTAGGCGAGATTGAGGGCGACAACGTTGATGACCGGTGCCCAGGCATTCGGCAGCGTGTGCTTGACGATAACCTTCCATGCCGGTACTCCCTTGAGGCGCGCCATTTCAACATAGGGCGATGCCAACAGGTTGATGATCGAGGCCCGTGTCATGCGCATCATGTGGGCTACCACGACCAGTACCATTGTTAGCGCGGGCAGGAAGGTCCGGTTAAGCTTGTCGATCAGACTCATGTCGTCGTCTATTTTGGCGATGGCCGGGAAGTATCCGGTCTTGACCGCAAGAAAAAGAATCAGGATGTAACCCAGGAAAAATTCCGGTGACGAAATCGACGTCAGGGTAATCACGTTGGCAACCCGGTCAAAAACCGTGTTTCTGTACAATGCTACCAGCACGCCCAGAAAAATAGCTACTGGAACTGCAATGATGGCGGCATATAACGCGAGGAAAAGGGTATTGGCAAAGCGGGTGGTGATGGCCTCCGAAACCGGTTGTTGCGATACCAGTGACTTGCCGAAATCCCCTGTTACTGCATTGCCCAGCCACTCGAAATAGCGGATTGGCGCTGCGCGATTGAGACCAAGCTGTTCGCGCATGGCGGCGAGGTTTTCCTCGGTAGCCCCCTGTCCCAGCACTGCCTGGGCAATATCACCGGGTAACAGTTCCACCGCACCGAAGATAATAATTGAAATGACCAGGAGTGTTATCAACCCCAGGCCGAGCCGTTTTAAAATAATGGATAATATGTCACCCATAGTGCTACCCCCTTTTAAGGTGACCCCAACCTCGTGAAGCACCTTGATTTATTATTGAGGTTACCTGGGTTCCTCCGGCACTACCGGGGAACCCAGATTCACCTATACCTTACTAAACGTTCCTGCTTAACCAACACTGCGGTCGCTATCAGGCAAACCACCAGCGATGAGAACCGCGTCCACCATCGAGTTCCCAACTCGCTGACAGGCTGGGTCCGTGTTGGACTTTCTTATTTCGTGCATAAACAAAGTTGGCAAAGAATGGAATCACGGTGCCACCGTCCTCGCTGGCGATCTGGCACATTTCGCGATATTGCTCGGCGCGACGGGTGTCATCGAGCTCCGCCTTAGCCGTTAGCAACAACTCGTTGAAGCGCTTGTTCTGCCAGTGCGACTCGTTCCAGGCCGCGTCGTCCTTGTAGGCCAGCGTGAACATATTGTCGGGGGTCGGACGCGCACCCCATTTAACGAAGCACCAGGGTTTCTTCAACCAGACATCCGACCAGTAACCGTCGTTGGCCTCACGCACGGCATTAATACTGATGCCGGCTTTTTTGGCATGTTCACTGTAAAGCACACACATATCGACCGCACCCGGCAGAATACTGTCGGCAGCGGACAGGTCCACCTTGAGCGAACTCATGCCCGCCTTCTTCAGATGGAACTTAGCCTTGTCGGGATCATAGGGCCGCTGTGGAATATCGGTCGGCGCGTAAGGCATAGCGGGAGAAACATGGTAGTCATTGCCCACCGTTGCGGTGCCGAACATGATTTTCTCGACAATATCTTCACGATCGATCGCATATTTCAGAGCTAGCCTGACATCTACATTATCAAAGGGAGCGACGTCGCAAAACATCGGCAGTGTTATGGCGGAGCCACTGGCAACATTTTCGACCACGAGATTCTTGTTACGCGCCATTAACGCCATCGTTTTCAGATCGACCGAGGTGATCGCATCGACATCACCGGTAATCAGTGCAGTCTGGCGCGCGTTTGGATCGTTGAGTCCGAGAAATTCTATTTCATCGAAGTACGCGCCTTCGCGGTGCCAGCCATCGTGCCGCTTAAGCTCAGTACTAATACCGGGCTTATGATTGGTAATCATATAGGGACCAGCGCCAATACCGCCTTGCCAGTCGGCCTTGCCGTCTGCTGTCGCCGGCACCATGGCAAGATGGTAATCGGTCATTACCCAGGGTAAATCGGCAAATCCCTGGTTAAGCTCGATGACGATGGTATGGTCGCCTTTCGCCTTGATATCGGTGACCGACGAAAGCAGGGCCGCGGCTGCCGAGGTTGAATTTTCACCGCGGTGGTGATTCAACGATGCCATGGCGTCCGCGGAGGTAAACTTTTTGCCATTGTGAAAGCTAGCACTCTTATTCAGCTCGAAAGTCCAGATTTTTGCATCGGGAGTCGCGCTCCAGGAATCCGCCATATCCGGTCCAAGTCCGTTTTCGGGCGTAATTTCGGTCAGGTAACTGCGATGTGTATGCGCGAGCTGAATCATGCCGACGCTTAGATAAGTACCCGGATCGAAGGTGTCGGATGTATTCACATCGTGTGCGCCAATCCGAAACTTACCGCCTTTTTTCGGGGTGGCGGCTGCTACTTCGCTAGTCCACAGACCTGATGCCAGGGGTATTGTCATACCTGCGGCGACGGCGAAGCGCATGAAGTCACGTCGACCCAACTTGCCGCTTTTTGCGTCCTGGGTCAGTAACGCTTTGAAATCTTTTTTAGTGCTCATCGAATATCTCTCCTCGGTTTTACTTTAATTCGTTTTTATAAATTTATAATTGTTACAAACAAAATACATTTGCATTTATTAGGTTATTACCTCGCAGATCTTACCTGATTGTTACAAAAGTTTCGAGCTCTGAAAACGGATTTTTGCTGCAGTCCAGGTTTTCCGCTCCGTAGGTATCGGTTTCGGTAACCGCAATGGCTAGCGAACAATCAGAGTTTCGGGCGTACGGTGCGTCAGGTTTTCGGCGCCGTCATCGGTGAGCAGTACGGTGTTGGAGATGAAATAATCGACGACATCCGTATTGGTAAACCAGGAATGAGCGTGGAAGGTCATGCCGGTTTTAAGCTCCCTGGAACTGCCGGGCTGCAGGCTCGTCACCATGCTACCGCCGGTCCAGCTTGGGGGAAAACCGATACTGACCATGTAACCACAATGGTGCCGGTTATAATCCACCAGGCCGGCACTGTCAGCAACATCCTTCCAGGCTTGATAAACCTCGCCTGCAGTGGCGCCGGGTTTGAGGGCATCACAGATAGCCTGCATCCCTTGTATGGCAAGCTCCGCCGAGCGTTCAGCGCCGGGCGGGGCGGTACCCACGTAAACCAGGCGCCCCATCGGTGCCTGGTACTTGCGATAAGCTCCGCCAACCTCGAGGAATACGGCATCACCATTGTGAAAGATATCGCCGCGCCAGGTGGTGTGCTCCTCGCCAAGACGGGTGGTTGGACGAATGAACGGACCGAAACCGGGGTACTCACTACCCGCCAGAATCATGGCGTGATGACATTCCGCGGCAATTTCGTAATCGCTCACGCCATCTCGAATTGCCTCGATTGCGGCCAGGGTTCCGGCATCGGCCGCAGCCGCCGATTTGCGCGTGTATTCCTGCTCCAGTGGGGATTTGACCAGGCGCAGGTCATCGATAATACCGGATCCATCCGACCAGTCTGCTCCCGGAACAGCCGCCAGAATCAACTCGTATATGCGCGGTGTCATAAACAGACTGCGTTTTTCGATTCCGAGCCTGGCGTTTGCTAAACCCCGGTCATTCAAGCTCTTCAATACGTAGTCAGATAATTCCTCGGCATCGCCGTGACCGTAAAATTCGGCATTGTTGACCTGGTTCTCGACAGTGATGCGTTCCATGGCGCGACAGGCCAGCGCCATTTCTCCTTCAGCGGGCACAACCAATACATGACAGGCAAAAAAGCCCCAATGATCGAGGCCGGTCAGGTAGTAGATATTTTCAGGCACCGATACTAACAACGCGTCCAGGGCCCGATCTTTCATCATCTTCCTGACCGACGCCAGTCGTTGATTCAGTTCCTCTTCTGGGAATACTTCATAGCTCATGTTTATCGTCTTCGAATAATCGTGTCGACCGCCAAATAGTATCGGCTTCAGGTTGTACCTGCACTATTTAGACAATCTAATCCAGGCGGGCGATTTTCAAAGCTTCCCGGAATCATTCATAGCAAGACAGAAACCAACTCAACATTTGATCCAGATCAAGTTCAATCATCGGGAAATCATTTATAGATGGTCAAGGTTTAAAGCTTGTTAAGTTTTGAGCTAAATGATTCTAAGAAGCTTTAATAATCAAAAATGCTGCATTAAGGAGAATAATCATGACAATACCAAAAATTTCAGCTGGCCTGGTGGCTATTATTGCGGCCATGGTTATCAGCTTCTCGATGCCGGCTCAGGCCGAGGACCAATCTTCGATGGCTCGTGGCGGCAAACTCTACGACAAGTGGTATAAATTAATCGAGGTAGATGCACCCAAGAAGTCACATCCTGCTTATCCCGCAGATAAGAAATATGCCGACAAGCCAAAAGACAACTGGCGCTGCAAGGAATGTCACGGCTGGGATGGTAAGGGCGTGGATGGGGCTTATGCCAGCGGTAAACACTCTACCGGTATCAAGGGGATTAACGGCATGATAGGTGCAGATCCTGCCAAGATTATTGCTGTACTCAAAGGTGAAACCCACGGATACGCTGGGAAAATGGAAGATCAGGACTTTAATGATCTGGCGATGTTTGTTTCCAAGGGTCAAATCGATATGAGCAAATACATCGACTATGCCTCCAAGTCTCCGAAAGGGGGTGATAAAGCCAAGGGCGAGGCCTATTTCAATACCGTTTGTGCCAATTGCCATCGAAAAGACGGCAGCAGGCCCAAGGATATGGGAAAATCCCTCGGCTCGCAGATGAGCAACCCTCAGGAAGTGATGCACAAGATTCTGAATGGGCACCCTGGCGAGAAGATGCCGGCAATGCGGGCGTTCGATCGGCAGGTCGTTCGTGACATCCTGGCGCATATCAAGACGCTACCCGAGAAAAAGTTATAGCCCTTTCCGTACAGGGGGTCCCCGTGTGGAACCCCCTGTTTTCAACCCCCCTGATCTCCGTTGGTCAGGGGACGTTGAGCCGGAAATTCATCGGTATAAAATAATAATCCGAGCGCATGAAAGAACCCACCGCCCTGACCCATCTTTACCGCCTCGGTGCCTTATTCATCGTGTTTATTATTGTCTTCGTCGCGATCAGGCAACTGGCCACACCTTCCAGCTGGAATTATGAGGTCTGGTATCGAGGCGATTCGCTTACCGAGGTAGGAAACTTGCCACTGACTCACGGCGGAAATGAATCCTGCCGGGCCTGTCATGCGGATGTGGTAAAGATGGTTAGGAAGTTGAGACATAAAACCCTGTCTTGTGAAGGCTGTCATGGTCCGTTGGCCAATCACGTTCGTAACGAGGAGAAGATTGCCGATGCAGAAGTAATCAATCAATCCCGTTGGCAGTGCCTCAACTGCCACAATGAGCTCATTAGTAAGCCCCAGGGATTTCCTCAATTTACCAGTGAGGTGAAAAAGCATACGACGCTATTAGAGGGTGAGGTTTGTCTGAAATGCCATGACGCCCACGATCCAACACCATAATCGTTACGCATGGAAAGCCTAAGAGGTTAGAAATGAAAAAAATAACATCAGACTTTTCCGAACTCGATTCCGGCAGCCGTAGGAAGTTTTTGCAATATGCCATGTCGGGTGCAGCTACGATCTTGATGGTTCAAATGCAGGGTGCAGCTGCAACCCAGGGGCGCGGCAAAGGCTGGAAGCAGATGAGCACGAAGCACCAGTACGCATACGTGATCGATATTAATAAATGCATTGGCTGGGGTGGCTGCGTGCGCGCCTGCGGGCAAGAAAATAATGTACCCGAGGGTGTATTTCGAACCTGGGTGGAGCGTTATGTCCTGACTGAAGACGGCGTTTATGTCGATTCGCCAAAAGGGGGAGCAGAAGGGTTCGAGCCGGTTAGTGCGGAAATTCAGGAAAAGGCACAGCGTTCCTTTTTTGTGCCAAAAATGTGTAACCACTGCGAGAATCCGCCTTGTGTACAGGTCTGCCCGGTCGGAGCAACCTATAAGTCACCCGAAGGTTTCGTCCTGGTTGATCACGATTACTGTCTTGGTTGTGCCTACTGCGTGCAGGCCTGTCCTTATGGAGCGAGGTTCATTAATACCGAGAAACATGTATCCGACAAATGTACCTGGTGTTATCACCGGGTAAAACAAGGTAAACAGCCCGCTTGTGTAGAGGCCTGTCCGACCGGTGCCAGAGTATTTGGCGACTTGATGGATCCTGAAAGCGATGTCAGTCAAATTTTCAACGAAAGCAAGTGGATGGTTCTGAAGCCGGATATGTACACCTCACCGATGTGCTTCTACGTTGAACTGCCAAGGGAGGTGGTGTAATGGAGCTACCACCTGGCGCACTGGTTAATTATATTTTCCCTAACAACGAAATAGTGTGGTGGTCGATTTTAATTGTCATTTACCCTTATATAACCGGACTTATCGCGGGAGCCTTTGTCGTCTCTGGTCTTTCGCATGTTTTCAAGATTAAGGAATTCAAACCGATTGCCAATTTCGCCTTGATCGCGGCATTTAGCTTTGGCCTTTTCGCAGCAGTGCCGTTGCTGTTTCATTTGGGCCAGCCGCAGCGCGCCTTTGAAATCTATTTTACACCCCACCTGACCTCGGCAATGAGCATATTTGGATATATTTATAGCAGTTACCTGATTTTACTTATGCTCGAAATCTGGTTGATCTATCGGCCGCATTTTATTCAGAGATTTAACGCGACCTCGGGACCTCAAAGGAAAATCTGGTACATCTTGACGCTTGGCGTGACTGCATATCATAAGGATTCCGCCAAAATCGACCAAAAATTGATTTTGTTTCTCGCGGGTATAGGTATCCCGTGGGCATTTGTATTGCATGGATACGTTGGTTTTGTTTTTGGATCTGTCAAGGCAATCGCCTGGTGGGCTAGCCCGTTGCAGCCAGTCATCTTCCTGCTCTCGGCTATCGTCAGCGGTATGGCGATGCTTATGGTCATGTATGTTTTTGTAAAATGGTGGAGCAAGGCGCCCTATGACTACCCCATGATCAGGAAATTCATAGCCTTTTTATGGGGCATATTTATTCTTGCCTTCGTTCTGGAGATCCTTGAGGTGCTGTTTGCCCGCTACGAAAGCGGTCACCACTGGGCGATAATAGAACCGCTGCTGAATGGTCCCCTGTTTGGCTCTTATGTGATTACCCAGGTTCTTGTGCTTTCCCTGATCCCGGTATTTCTGCTCGGGTATGCAGTACTTTCCAGCATAAGCGATAAAAAAATGCTTTACCTGGCTAGCCTGGGTAGTTTCATGCTCGTGCTGCAGGTGCTTTTCATGCGTTTCAATGTCGTGGTAGGTGGTCAGCTCATATCGAAATCAGAGCGTGGATTCGTGGATTACCATTGGGAGCTTTTCGGAAGCGAAGGTATTCTAGTATCTGCCATGATACTGGCTGCTCCATTCGTGACATTCTATATTATCGGCAGATTCATCCCAATATTCGAAAATTCCGAACAGCAATAGTCTTGCGGGATACAGGGCCAGAGACCCGTGTCAAAGCCCTATTCGAAACATCGACTTAGGAATTCTTGCGCAATGGACGTGGACAGCTGGCAAGTCAGATTGATCCGCGACCGCCTTATTTCGCCTGCGCCGAAACCATCGAGGACATTCCTGACGGATAGTCGCACTAGATCATCAAGCATTGGTCACCGGGTACTGCGAAGCCGCCTATCAGTCGCGGTAACGCGCTCGCGCCAGGCGGTGATAATCCCGGCTGATCCAATCAGGATCATCCCAACGATTGCCTGGCTGGTTGGCCACTGATCGAATATTGCTCGACTCCATAAGGCAGCAAAGATCAGGTAACTGAAATCCATCGGTGCGAGCCAACTCGCATCCGCGGTCTGGTAGGCACGACTCAGGCAGATATTACCGGTCAGGTTAAGCACCGATGCAAACAGTGCAAATCCCGCCACCAGCAGGGTTAGCTCGGGCCAGCCGATAGCGACAAACGGCATGCTCGCGCGAATCTCGGTAGACAAGGGAAACATGGACAGTAGCAGGATGCCCAGCATACCGCAGGCAATAAATGCGATACCGACCGCAAATGCTAGCGCCAGGGTGCTTTCATGGCGACAGGCCTTGCGCAGCGTGAGTATGTTAGTGGCATAGAAAAAACCGGCCAGGATGGGAAGTACCTGCACGGCCGAGAAATCATCATCCCAGGGACTGAGTATAATAGCGGCGCCGGTTGCACCGACTAGCAGGGCAGTTGCCCGCCAGGGGCCGACAGTTTCCCCAAGTATCGGACCAGCAAGTAGCGATACGAACAACGGATAGGTATAAAGGCCGGCCGCCATTTGTGGCACCGTCAGGTAAGGAGCGCCGGCAAAGAAAAAGAACATGCAAACCGTTAAAAACGCCGCGCGCAGATAAACCGGTCGCCAGTTCCTCGGCATGATCAGGCCGAGGCTACCGCTGGCCAGTGCCAGGATTATGATAAAGCTGAGATTGCCGATCGAACGCAGGGTCTGAAACTGCCAGAACGAAGTGTCTGCCGACATCAACTTGACCAGGGAATCCTGCAGTGCGAGGGCAAAAACGCCCAATAAAAGCAGGGCGAGTGCGGCCAAAGGCCGGTCGCTGCTTGGGTGTTCAAACAAGCTTTTCATTAACGGGCGCCAGGTTAAACCAGGGATCGACCGATCCGCAGCACGCTGTCAAGCAATCCTTCGATATGCTCGGCGCGAGTCGCATGATTGATGATGCACACTCGCAGCACCGGCCTGCCGTGGACCAGCGTGGCCGACATCAGGTATTCGCCCTCGAGCTGAATTTGATCGCGAATCGTGGTGTTGATCTGGTCAACCGCTTCGTCGCCGAGGGCGGTGGGTCGAAACCGAAAGCACAGTATCGAAAGTTGTGGCGCGACGATGAGTTCAAGATCGCTTTGTTGACGAATCAGGTCAGCGAGATACTCGGCGCACTGCACATTATGCAGTGCGTTACGTCCCAGTTTTGGGAGGCCGTAACAGCGTAGCGCGATATAAAATGGAAGCGCACGGAATCGACGCGACAACTCGGGTGCAATATGAAAAAACATGTATTGCTCGGGTGAGTTATCTTCACTGGCGCGCAGGTAGTCCGAACTTTCGAAGAAGAGATTGCGGGCCCAGTCGGCATCACGGTAAAGTAGTAAACTGCCGTCCAGTGATTGAAAGAACCATTTGTGCAGATCCATGACCACCGAGTCGCCTTTTTCGATGCCACGGTAACGCGGTCGCAGCTCATCGGACATGAGTCCACCACCGCCATAGGCCGCATCGATGTGCAACCAGATATCGTGCGTGGCACAAACCTCGGCGATTTCATCGAGCGGGTCGATCGCGCCGGTATTGGTCGTGCCTGCCGTAGCGACCACGCAAACAACGTTATCGTTTTGTACTATCGCTTCGGCCAGTTTATCAACGCGCATCCGAAACTCGGCATCGGTATCTATGGCAATGATATTGTCGGTACCGATGCCAAGCATTACCGCGGCGCGCCGTATCGAAAAATGCGCCGCCTGTGAACAGATAATGACCGGCTTCGACTCCTGGCTAAATGCACACAGACCTTTGGCGCGATATTCGGGGCCGAATCGCTTTGCGAACGCGCTCGCAATCCCCGACATATTGGCCATGGATCCGCCGCTGAGGAAAACACCTTCGGATTCTTGTGGGAAATCGACCAGGTCGGCCAGCCAGCGTATCACGGTTTTCTCGATCGTGGTGCCAACCGGGGAGGCCCAGTAGCCACCGACGTTTTCGTTCAATACGCTAACCATCGCATGGGCAAGCGGATCGCTTGGCAGGCCCGATGGCGCGATCCAGCCAAAGAATCCCGGATGGGTGTTACGGCGCGGATACCGTTCGGTTGCATTCGATATCTGCGCAACCAGCTGTTCGAGAGAATCGCCGCCCTGAGGAAAAGATTCGTCGATCAGCGCCGTGACATCAGCGACTGTCGAAGGGCGAATGATAGGTGCAAGGTGACGCTGCTCTATTAGTGGCGACAGCGAAGCATTCAAGTCTATATCCGCGGCCTGTGTCAGATCATCTGTGGATGCAAGGGAGGGGCGATGCGGCCGGGTCATATGTTGAGCTATTAATCCTGGATGTTGGAACCGCCTTCGGTTTTCAGCCTCCATTGTCGCATGGGCCTCGTATCGATTGAATCAAAAAGTACACCTGGCAAAACCGCCGTTGAGGGTATCAGTTTGAGGATATTATCTTTTCGCTGACATCTATGCCTGGTCTTAACCTCCCTTAAGATAAGGATCAGTCTGACCGGGTTTTAGGGCGGTTCAGCTGGCTTTACCGACCCTTGTTCGCGGGTTGGTCCGTCGTCGATCAGGTGGCCAAAGTACCTGTAAAACAAGCGCAGCCAAAAGGGTGTAAACAGGGTGGTGTAAGCGATGACAATAACCACGGTGGTGTAGATTTCCGTGTTAAACAGCCCGGTATGGCGGCCAATCTCGGCAAATACCAGGCCAACTTCTCCTCGCGGTACCATGGACAGGCCGATGATGACGCGCCGCGCGAATTTTTCGCGGATTAGCAGGGCGGCGCAGACCTTGGACAGGATCGCTACCGCGGCGAGTGATAGTGAAAACACCCAGAAAAACAGTGAACCCCAGTCGAGCGAGCTCAGATCCAGCGAAAGCCCGACGGTGGCAAAGAATATTGGCGTGAATAACTGGATGATGGGTTTCATCTGGTCATTCACGTGAGCAGAAAATTTCGGATCGGCTTTGAGTGCAACCCCGAAAGGAAGAAAAAACCGTCGCGACAGGGCGAGCCCGGTCGCAAATCCCCCAAGCAATTCGGGAATACCGACGGCATGCGATAGCCAGGCCAGGAACAGTACCAGCGAAACCACCGTGGTCGGCACCATGCCGGGTGTCTCACTAACCATTTCCCAGCGACGAATGATGTAACTGATCGATTTTGCCATCGCCGGTGCGATCATGAAAAACACGAACATGAACAACAGGATTTTCGACGTACCGGCCAGGTCCACCGACCCGCTGGTGATGAAATTGAACAGAATCGCGAGCAGCAAAACGCCCATGATATCGTCCAGCACCGCGGCGCCGAGAATGATTCGTCCCTCTCTGCTCTGGCCTCGACCCAGGTCGGTCAGGGTGCGCATCGTGATGCCGATGCTGGTTGCTGTCATGGTCCCCGCGATTAACAACGACACCATTGGTTCCAGCTCGAACCAGTAATAGCTGAGGGTGAAACAGGTAACAAATGGCAACACGAATCCAACGGTTGCGACGACAACGGATTTAGCGCCGGAGCTGACAAGTTCACCGATGTCGGTTTCGAGCCCGATCTGGAACAACAACAGGATGATGCCGATTTCAGCCAGTACCCAGATCAGTCCTTCGGCCTCGACAAAACCCAGCAGCGAAGGCCCCAGGATAATCCCGGCAACAATTTCCCCGATCACTGAAGGCACCCGGAAATAGGCGGCCACTTCGCCCATAATACGTGCCGCTATCAGGATAGTCGCTACCTGTAAAATGGCCGTCGAAGTGTCCATTCCCTAACTATATAACATACTGAAGTTCCAGCATTTGACGATTTCCCGTTTCCCGAGTGCAAAAGTTTCCAGGCTCATATCGGGCAACGACAAGGTCATGCAACTGTGGTTGAAGACCGAGCTGCCCGGGTTGATAACCAGAACTTTACCGAGCTGTTCGGCGTAGACCTGGTGGGTATGACCGACAATCAGCACATCGTAATCAAACCCGGACAGGGCCAGGGTCCACTCGTTTTTTCTATCGTCTTTAATCGCGCCCTGCGGGTCGAGCAGTTTTATTCCACCGTGCTGCTCGCAGGGAGGGTTGGCGTGAACCACAAACAATCGCTTCTGTTCAATTTCGAGGTCCAGGAACTGGGGCAGGTTCTGCAGGTAGGCACGAATTGATGGATCGTCTTGCGGGCGTGCTTTTTCCAGGTAGGATTGATCGTGGTTGCCGACGATAGCTTTGCAGTTTGACTCGGCCAGCAGTTCGATCGTTGGCAAAAGGGTGTCGTAATAACCGGCAATATCACCGGCACAGATAATTTCATCGACCTGCTCCTTGCGGAATATTTCCAGCGCCTGCCCTAGTGGCTCTGGGCTGGAATGGACGTCGCTGATCAGTCCGATCCTGGTTGTCATTTGCTCGACTCCGACAAGGTTGTTTTGTGCTGGCAAGACTGGTTAGCGGATAAAACGGCGATTCTCCCTGGTTTCCCTTCGCTCTCGTTTCATCGCATGTATTTCGGCTTGAGGCTTCCAGACGTAACCACTATCTTCGAGCGTCGGTGCCCAGAATAACTCTCCGGAATAACGCCAGGGATCCAACACCAGTCCCTGATTGATCGAATCTCCACGGGCGCTGACAACAACCGTGCTATGTTCGAGACTAAAAGTGGTTTGGTAGTTTGCGATGGCCCAATGAAGATCGAGGCTGTAAAAACGCTCCTGTTTCAGACGAGTAAGCAAATCCGTGGTCCAGTCGACGCAAAGACCACGCGGTTTTAATCCGAGATTTACCAGTAAATTATGCATTATCGGTGAGCTCGAGATTTCATATTGCCGCGCCAGCTCATGGCTATACTTAATCGAAATTCGCGCCGCACGTTGCGCTTCGCTCGCATCGATATCATCACCCAGGTTCAGGATCGCCTGATTTAAATCCCGGATGCGTTGCTTTTCAACGATCGGCGGAAGATCAAGTTGTGGACCTGAACTCGCACAACCCTGCAGCAGGATGAAGGTCAGGGTTAGAATGCAAACCGTATACTTGAAGTGAAAATCGGGCGTCATAAGATAAAGATAGGTCATCTGCAATGCAAAGGTATCCCAATAAACGGTAATTTGTCGAGCGGTTGTCGGAGCATCTCTGATACACTTTCGCCAACCTATTATCCCATATCGATGTAATTATGAGCAGTCTAACCGAGCGTCTGAATAACAAGGAAATTCTGCTACTCGATGGAGGGGTGAGCACCGAGATTCGCAGGCGCGGCGTGGCGCTCGATAAAAATGTCTGGAGCGGGCTGACCACAAAGACAAACCCGAGTGAAGTGCGCCAGGTTCACGAAGATTATATCCACGCTGGCGCTCAAATTATTACCGCGAATACTTATTCCACCGCACGGCACGTGCTGGAATGTATCAACCTGGGTCACGAATCGAAGTTGCTGAATTTAAAGTCGGTGCAGCTGGCGCAACAGGCACGTGATAACGTGGCGCAGGAAGACGTGTATATCGCCGGTTCGATGTCGAGTATGCCGCCGTTGACGAGTCATCGCGAAGTGGCGATTGATGGCCAGGTGGAATCCAGCTACCAGGAGCTAGCGGATGGGCTTGCCCGGGCCGGTGTCGATTTAATCATTGCCGAAATGATGCGCGATATCGAAAACGCGGGCATCGTCATTAAGGCAGCGGTGTCAACCGGATTGCCCGTGTTTATCGGGTTTAGCACAATGATGTCAGACAACGGCGTCGACGTACGCAGCCTGCGCTGGAAGAACACCGACGATACCACCAGTGCGCACGATTTCGGTGAAATGGTCGAGGCCCTGAAACCGCTCGGAGGACAGGTGGCGGGGATCATGCACACCAGGGTGGAAGATATCGTTCCGGCGCTCGAAGTGCTGAAGCAACACTGGCCCGGTCCCTTGATGGCTTATGCCGAAACCGGCAAGTTGATTCTGCCTGACTGGCGCTACGAAGAAATCAGCTCACCGGATGAGTATGCCAACGAAATTGCAGGCTGGATCCAGAACTACGGGGTACAGGTCGTCGGTGGCTGTTGTGGTACCGGTCCTGAGCATATTAGAGCCCTAAGACATTTACTGGATGAGCTTGGCAACTGATCTAGATCAGTAAAAACAGTTACCTGATCGCTAGAATTTGCTTCCATGTATCTGTTTAATGGAAAGCTTGATGTCGGTATCCCCCGGGCTTGAAACCAAATATGTATCGCATGCCGCGTTGCTGGGGCCCGATTACCGTGGTGTCAATTTCGAACTACTTTGCGAACTGGGCGACGAGGTAAAATCCGGCGCCGCGGTGATGCGCGATCTGCGCCGACCTGAAATCAGGTTCAGTGCACCGGTATCCGGCCGGATTAGCAGGATTGAGCGCGGCGCGCGGCGTAAGCTGAATTCGCTACAGATCGAGGTTGATGATTCCCTGGCTGTCGCAAGATTTGAACCTCCCGCCAGCAATGACAGTGTCTCAATTCGCAATTTCATGTTGGAGTCGGGTGCCTGGAGCACCCTGCGTACGCGCCCGTTTGGCAATATTCCTGATCCCGACGGAAAGCCGGCGGCAGTTTTTGTAACCGCACTCGACGCTGAGCCGCTCGCCCCGGATACACGCACGATAATCGATACTTACCTGCAGGAGTTTCGCGCTGCGGTAAACGCGCTGGCAGGCATCAGCGATGCACCGCTTTATGTTTGTCATGCGCCGGATCACGCTCTCGTATTTGAAGATTCCAGCAGGATTCGCTGCGTAACTTTCAATGGCGGATACTCGGCCAGTTTACCAGGGGTACATATTAATCAGTTGTGTCCGATCGGCCTTGGTGGCGGTGAGGTCTGGCATATCGGCTACCAGGACGTGATCGCGCTGGGGCACCTGTTACTTCATGGTAAGCCGTGGTTGCAGCGGGTTATTTCGCTTGGCGGCAACGCGGTCAGAAATCCACGCAGTCTTGCGGTTTACCCGGGCTCGGCGATCGGCGAACTGCTGGCGGAGGAAGTCAATGACGGTCCCTCGCGCATTCTTGCGGGGTCATCCATTTATGGTCGTCAGCTAGCGACAGGTTCGGCTTATCTCGGTACTGGCCAGCGCCAGGTTACTGTGCTCGGCGCATCGGCCAGTGACTCAATTGGTACTACTGCATCGACTAACAACGCTGTGATTCCCAGCGAGACCCTGGAGAAATTAATCTTGCCCGGTATTTTTCCAGTGCCGTTAATGCGTGCCCTGCAGTTGGGCGATGCCGAGCGCGCCCGCGAACTCGGTGCACTGGAACTGGTGGAGGAGGATGTGATGCCGCTCAGTCGCGCCTGCGTCTCCCACAGTGACTATGCAATTTTACTGCGCGACGTACTCGATCAACTCGAGGGTGCTCGCTGATGAATTTCCTGCTTCCAAATTCAGGTAATGGGCGCCAGCGGATGCTGCAGTTGCAGCTGCTTGCATTGCTCCCGGTCAGCATCGCGGCACTGGTAAATACCGGTTACCAGTACCTGGTGGCAGTAGCCCAGAATAGTGCGTTATCGACCGATGATTTTCGCAGCCGGCTTGCCCGCGGCCTCGGTGCGAACCACGAGAGTCTCGGATTGTACGACATGCTTGCGGCGGGTTTCGCCCACCTGGTGCCGATTCTGGCACTGGCTCTACTGGTGGGTGGTTTCTGGGAGCGGGTTATTGCCGAACGACGGCAATCTCCGATGGAAACCGGTTTTATGCTAGTCGCGTTATTGTTCACGTTGCTGCTGCCCGGTGCCGCCGCATTCAGTCATGTTGTTTTCGGAATGTCCTTCGCAATGCTGGTCGGCAGGGGTATTTTTGGAGGCGATGGAAAAACCTTTCTGAGTCCCGCTTTGCTCGGCATTGCCATCGTGCAGGTCAGTTTTCCAGGCGTTGCTGATCAGCACCCCCTGTGGAGCGGGCTCGTCGGTTATGCGGGCAGCGATGCGATCGCAGTTTACGACCGCGGTGGGGAAGCGGCATTGAGTGCCATCGATATCGATCTTTGGTCTGCATTCATCGGCAGTACGCCGGGAACCATGGGAACGACTTCAATCCTTGCCGTGCTCCTCGGCGCCGCGCTGTTACTGATAGAGCGCTTGATTGCCTGGCGCTTGCTGATCGCGCAGGTTATCGGTTTGTTCGTGTTCGCGACGCTATTCAATTTGCTGGGGGCGGGTGCAGGCGCCAGCGCAATGCCGGCTTACTGGCATTTGCTGCTGGGAAGCTTCGCCTTTGGCGCGGTTTTTCTGGCCTGTGATCCGGTCGCATCGGCTTGCACTAATCCCGGCAGATGGATCCAGGGTTTCCTGATCGCGGCACTGGTGGTGCTTATCCGGGTTGCCAATCCCACGCATCCAGACGCCGTCATCCCGGCCTTGCTACTTGCCTCGATACTCGCGCCATTGATCGATCACCTGGTGATCGCGTGGAATATTCGCGGGCGGGCGCGCCGCCATGTCTGAAGCAATCGCAAAAGACAGTACCGCCAGGGCGCTTGCGGTTGCGCTCACGGTTGCGTTTATCTGTGGTCTGCTGGTTTCGGTCGTCGCGGTCCAGCTACGACCGATCCACAAGGCCAACATCGAGGCAGAGCGTATTGCCCAGCTTGAACTGGTGCTGGGAGCACTCTCGGATATCGGGCGCGCACAATCCATCGAAAATCTCGAAGCGCGTATCGTCGTGCTCGACAGCGGTGCCTTCGACGATAATCTTGACCCCGCGACCTTTGATGCCGACAAGGCGGCCGCCAGGCCGGGAACCAGCGTTGCGATTCCAGCTGATCTCGATCTCGCCGGTCTCAAGCGACGTGCGCTCTACGCACCTGTATACCTGGTACGAGGTACCAATGAACAGATAGATCTCGTCATTCTGCCGGTGTCAGGGCGTGGCTATCAGTCGACCTTGCGCGCATGGCTGGTAATGGATGGTGACACGCAAACCGTACGTGCACTCAAGTTTTACCAGCATGGCGAAACCCCGGGCGTAGGGGCTCGGATCGACGAGCCGGAATGGGAGGCCCAGTGGCGTGATTTGCGTGCCTTCGACGACGCCGGGGTGCTGCGTATCGGGGTCAGGCTGCAGGCGGGTGGTGCTTTGAGCGATGACGCCGAGTACCAGGTCGATGGTATTTCGGGTGCGACCCGCACCACCCAGGGTGTCGACGGCATGCTGCGTTTTTGGCTGGGTGAATTTGGATTTGCCAAATTTTTGCAGCGCCTTCGTGAGGAGCAACTCTGATGCAGGATAACAACTGGCGAATTCTGACCCGACCCCTGGTCGATGATAATCCGTTAACACTGCAGATTCTCGGCATCTGTTCCGCACTGGCGGTAACGACATCACTCGATACCGCATTGCTAATGAGCCTGGTGGTGGTTTGCGTACTCGCATTCGGCAGCGGCTCGGTGAGCCTGATTCGAAAGCACATTCCGCACTCGGTGCGAATTATCGTGCAAATCACGATCATAGCGACCCTCGTTATCGTGGTAGACCAGGTGCTTCAGGCCTATGCCTTCGAACTGAGTAAGCGCCTGTCCGTATTCGTTGGTCTTATCATTACCAACTGTATCGTGCTCGGTCGAGCCGAGAGCTTCGCAATGCGCAACGGTTTCGTCGCCAGCACGCTTGATGGAATCGGCAATGGACTCGGCTATTCCCTGATCCTGGTGATCGTCGGCGCGATCCGCGAATTTTTTGGCAAAGGCAGTCTGCTTAATGTGCAGATCCTGCTCCCGACCAGCCAGGGTGGTTCGTTCGAACCACTGCACCTGATGTTATTGCCACCAAGCGCATTTTTTATCATCGGCGGCATTATCTGGTTTATTCGCCGCAAGCGACCGCAGCAGGTTGAGAAACCGGAATTCACGCTGCGTACTCGTGAACGGGAGTCGAAATGAACGCATTTTTCGAACTTTTTTTGCGTTCGGTTTTTCTCGACAACCTGGCGCTGTCGTTTTTTCTCGGCATGTGCACCTTCCTGGCGGTATCCAAGCGTGTCGATACCGCGTTCGGTGTCGGGCTCGCGATGATGGTGGTGCAAACCGTCACGGTGCCGGTCAACAACTTAATCTATACCTGGCTGCTGGCTCCCGGGGCACTATCCTGGGCTGGACTCGGCGAGGTCGATCTTTCGTTTCTGCGCCTGATCGCATTTATCGGCGTTATCGCGGCGATGGTGCAGGTGCTCGAAATGACGCTAGAGTTCCACGTACCCAAACTGCATCGGGCGATGGGGATTTTCCTGCCATTGATCACCGTCAACTGCGCGATTCTCGGCGGCAGTCTTTTCATGGTCGAACGCAGCTACAGTTTTGCCGAAAGCGTGGTCTTCGGCTTTGGGTCCGGACTCGGTTGGGCGCTGGCAATCGTGATTTTTGCCGCGATTCGAGAACGACTCAAGTATGCCGACATCCCCGAGGGGTTGCAGGGCCTCGGGATTAATTTCATTATCGCCGGCATTATGTCGCTCGGTTTCATGGCCTTTGCAGGGATGGGTTGATGCTGGAAGCGACGCTAGGAGTATTGTTCTTCTCAGGCATTGTCCTGCTGCTGGCGCTGTTTGTGCTGGCTGCGCGACGAATACTGGTACCGCATGGCGAATGCGAAATCGAGATAAATGCTCAAAAGAAAGTCAAGGCTCAAATTGGACAGCGCCTGCTCGCGGTTTGCCAGCAAGCAGGAATTCACATACCCAGTGCCTGCGCCGGCGCCGGCACCTGTGGATTGTGCAAGGCCCGGGTGGTTAGCGGTGGGGGAGAAGCGGGTCCACAGGAACTGGCGCAGCTGAGTCAGCGCGAGGCCCGCAAGGGGACTCGACTTGCCTGCCAGGTGGCGGTGCTGGGCCCGATGTCGATTGAAGTGGATGATGCTTACTTTGACGTTAAAACCTGGCCTTGCAAGGTTGAACAAGCACGCAATGTCAGTACCCTGATTCGGGAGATCGTCCTGCGACTGCCCGACGGCGAGCCGATGGAATTTCGCGCTGGCGGTTTTGTCGAACTAACCAGTCCCGCGTACCAGGTAGCCTTCAGCGAGTTCGAGATCGAACCCGAATTTCGTGACGTCTGGGACAGGATGAACCTGTGGAAGCTGGCGGCCGGCACTGATGCCGAGGTCACGCGTGCCTACTCGATGGCAAATCACCCCGCTGAAACAGGAATCATTATCCTCAATATACGCCTTGCCTTGCCGCCACCCGGACATCCCGGGGCCCCACCCGGCGTGGTTTCGAGCTGGCTGTTTTCGTTGAAACCGGGCGACCCGGTTGCACTCCGTGGCCCCTATGGTAATTTCGCGGTAGAGCCTTCCGAGCGAGAACTCGTCTATATTGGCGGTGGTGCTGGAATGGCGCCATTGCGGGCACAGATTCTCGATTTGCTCGAAACCCAGCGATCGAAGCGAAAAATCAGTTACTGGTATGGTGCGCGCTCGCTTCGAGAACTGTACTACGAGGATGTATTCGATAAATTGCAACGCGCACACGACAATTTTGAATGGCATCCGGCACTGTCCGAAGCTGAAAAAAGCGATGCCTGGGAAGGTTTTACCGGTTTCATTCACCAGGTCGCTTATGATAACTACCTGGCACAACATCCGGCTCCTGAAAGCTGCGAGTATTATCTCTGTGGTCCGCCATTGATGGTGCAGTCGGTACTCGCGATGCTCGATGAACTCGGGGTTTCCATGGAGAATATTCACTATGATGATTTCGGCAGTTAAGCAATACGGGAGATTCGGGTTATGACGACAATACTGATTGCAGTTCCATTATTCGTACTGGCGGTTGTCGGGTTGGGGTTGGGTTTCGTGCTCAGGCAAAAACCGCTTTGCGGTAGCTGCGGCAACTGCAGCGAATGCATAATACGCAGGGCTCGATCATGACTACCAGCATCGAAAAATACATGGTAACCGAGGTTGTCAGCTTTGCGCCGGATGACGATATCATTCACGCGATGCGGGTACTGCTGGAAGGTCATTTATCCGGAGGGCCGGTGCTCGATTCAGATGGACAAATGGTGGGTGTCCTGTCGCAGAAGGACTGTCTTGCGATTGTCTATAATACCGCTTATCACCAGGACTGGGGTGGGCAGGTCGAGCAGTACATGAGCCGCGAGGTGGAACACATCGACGCCGACAGCAGTATCCTCGATGCTGCCGAAAAATTCCTGCATTCTAGCTTTCGTCGTTTCCCGGTATTGCGCAACGGAGAATTGATCGGGCAGATCAGTCGACACGACATCATGCGTGCGTTGGACGAAACATACCTGCGCGATGCGCGTTGATTTTTTCCCGACGATGCAGGTCGTTGGATATTTATCAGAGACTGTTCGTCCGCTGATTTATTCGGGCTTCACCGGTAGCGAAAAAACAATCGTGCAACCCTGCTGTTCACCTGCTGACTCCACGCTGATGGTTCCACCGTGGGCCTTGATGATTCGATGCACCAGCGACATTCCAATTCCGGTGCCTTCGATTTCCGGGTTGAGGCGTTCAAATAAATTAAAAATGCGGTCGTGATATCTTGGATCGATACCGATTCCGTTGTCCTGGACTTTACAGATAACCTCGTTGTCATTTTGGACCGCGCTTATCCTGATACGGGGTGCTGGCTGGTCACCCATGAACTTGATGGCGTTTTCCAGAAGGTTTTGAAAAACTTCCAACAGGCGCAGACTGTCTCCCCAGTATTGCGGCATGTCGTCGTCAATTTCAAGCTCGATCCCCCGGGCGACCATTCTCTCACGAACAATGTCTACGGCATTACGCACCAGGTAACCTAGGGACCCAGCCTCGGGTGGATTGATGATATGACCAATTCGGCTCAGTTCGAGTAATCCATCAAGAAGCTCTGCCATGCTATTAGCTGCCCTGGTGATCTGCATCAGGTCACTATTTATCCTGTCGACGTCGTTGGCATCGATCGCTTGTTGGAGCAGGCCGATATACCCGTTAATCGTAACCAGTGGGGTTTTCAGATCATGCGAGACGGTATAAACGAAGCGCTCGAGTTCGGCATTCTTGCTTTCCAGTTCGGTGGTTAATTTTTCCTGTTCCCTGCGGATCACTTCCTGCGCGGTAACATCGCGCACGATACAGATCACTTCGTCATCACGGAATTTTATAATGCGGGCTTCGTAAGTTTGATCGTGGTCAGGTAAATCATATTCATAGATGTAAACCTGGGAGGTCGTTAGTTCAGTTTGAATCCCATGCATGAGTCCCTGCTGGACCTCCGCTGGAATTGGCATTTCAGCCAGGGTTTTGCCAACAATATTGTCGTCCGCAGAAGCCAGTATTGTCTGCCTGCCCCTGGATTCCAGGATCTTGCCGTTAGAATTCAGGCGCAGGACCGAATCGGGGAGAGCTGTTAGCAGGTTATTCAGTTGTTGTTGGCTGTGCAGAAGTTCCCTTTCGGATAACTGTTGCTGGTCGAGAGAACGGTTGACCGAGATCAGCGCCCACTGAATCAGGAGGTAGCTCAGCAGCGCAAGCGCTACCAGGAAAAACACCAGGTTCCGATTGTCACGATTGTTGACTGTATCCAGCATCCTGGTCAGTTCCTTGTATTTGAGACTATGGAATTTCACTAGTTGATCGACGCTTTGTGTGAGGACTTGAAATTGTAATCGAGCACGATCGATGGCGTCGCTATTACCCGATTCAACTTCCAGACGAGAGGACAACAGGGTATTGAGTTGAGATTCCAGCTTTTCAGAAATGGATTTAATTGAGCCTGTTTTTTCCTGCAACTCGTTAACCTTGTTGAACAGGGATTGAAGTGTGTGACGCGAGATAGCCGGGTTATACTGTCCCCCATACAAATCCAGGCCATGGAAATCAGGATCCAGGCTTGTAGATACTTCCTGAATTAAGTGAAGTTGCATACTAGCCAGCTCTTCCTCCATTTTTACGCCATTGACAATAATTAGCTGATGAATAGCAGCCATCTCGGATATGCCGCGTTGGTTTTTTCCCTGCCATAAAACCATGACGATGGCGCTGGCCAGAATAAACAGCGTGATTCCCGTGAATTGAATTAGCTGTTTTTTGAATGTCGAAATAGACAGCAAGGGAGGGTCCTAGTTAACGTTGTTTGAAGCTATCAAAGCCTCAATTTCCTGGGCAATCGATGCCAGTGCTACAAAATAATCGGGATCGGCAGGTATGTATCCGATCGCGTTCAAGTTTTGTAAAACGATTGCGTGGTCGGCATTGTCGGGTGAGAGCTGCAAAAAAGCATCGCGAATTTTCGAGTGAAAACCTTCGGCAAACTGCGAGCGAATCGCCCAGACATAGTCCGCGTAAGGCGGCGTTTCCCAGAGAATCCGAATATCATTCGACTCGATCAGGTTTTTGTCCAGCATCGAACGTATCGTGGTTGCATTGGCTGCTCCAACATCAACCACGCCATCTCGCACCCAGTAGGCCGTCTGGTCGTGTGCGCCTGAATACCGAACCTCGCTGAAAAAGGTTTCCGGGGTAATGTTTTTCTGCTGCAGGAAGTATCGCGGCATCAAGTGGCCGGAGGTCGACAGGCTTGAACCGAAGGCGATGCTTTTATTCTCCAGGTTATCCAGAGTATGCGCTGGACTGTTGGCATTGACGATAAACAGGCTGGTAAAACGAGTGTCTACACGTCGCATCACCAGTGGTATGGCCTGATCATTTTGTTGAGCTTTAACGTAGCTGTAGCCGCCAAGGTATACCAGATCAACTTTTCGGTCATGAAAAAGTTCCAGCAAATCCGAGTAGGATTCGGGCACTATCAATTCGCAGGTTAGCTGCAAATTCTCGGCTAGATAGCTCAATACCGGTGCGAAGCGCTTTCTGAGTACTTCAGGACTTTGATCAGGTAAAACGCCGATCCGTAAAACTGCTGCTGACTCAATTTTACCGATTCCAGGCTGACGGTCGCCAGACATAAAAAACATTACGCCGATGATCAGGGCTGAAACAGCGGCCAAACCCCAAACCATCTTATGAACATTTTTTAGCGGCTGGCCGGGTCTATCTGGCGGCTTTTTATTGATCTCGGAATTAATTGGAATTAGCCCTGGAGGTAGATGTAACTTGCTATATTTTAGCAAGAGATCAGAATTCTTGTTATATTTTAAACGCCCGATTACCGGGGGATTCGTTGATGATGCGAGCTACCAGAAAATCAGCGCGGTGATAAAATCCTTTCTTGAATACTCAGGTTAAGGCCCGGTAAACGGCATCACGAAAATCCTTGCGCCCGGCGTGGTACAGCGAAGGGATGTATTGCTGCATTAAAATCGCAACCAGCGACTTTTCTGGATCAACCCAGCAGTAAGTGTCGGCGAGGCCTCCCCAACCAAAATCGCCACGCGAGCCTGCAGCGCCCGTATTTTCCGGATCCATGTTGATGCAGTAACCGAGGCCGAACCCGTAGCCAGTGAAGGGTCCGGGCGAGACGCCGTTGAAGCTGAGTGGCAGCAGTTTTTCAGGGACGTGGTTGCTGGTCATCAACGCCACCGTCCCGGGCGCGAGGATGCGGTGCCCCTCCATTTCTCCGCGGTTCAACATCATCTGCGCAAAGCGCTGGTAATCCTGGGCGGTTGATGTTAATCCCGCACCCCCTGAGTGCAGCCTGACAGGGATACCGGATATTGCCGAGATGAAGGGAGAACGGTCGATGGTTTCGATCTGTGCCAGCGGGTCGTCGTCGGTATAGCCATACAGGGTGGCAAAACGGTCGATCTTGTCGGCGCTCACTTCAAACGCGGTATCGACCATTCCCAGCGGATCGAAAATGGTTTGCTGCAGGTAGTCGGCAAACGGCATGCCGCTGATCAGTTCGACCAGGTAGCCGCAGATGTCGGTGGCGATGCTGTAACGCCAAAGGGTTCCGGGTTGTGCAAACAACGGCAACTCAAGCACCGTTTGCATGATTTTCTCGAGCGTCTGGTCCTGTATTCGCTGGCGCCAGATTTCGGCGTAGAGTTTGTCGACCGGATATTTTTCTGGCTCAAAGCCGTAGCTGAATCCCGCGGTATGGGTCAGCAGTTGACGAATCGTGATGTCGGAATCGAGCCTGCCCTGTTGATAAACCTCGAGCTTTCCGAGTGCCGGAATCCAGCGTTTGGCGGCATCGTCGAGCTCAAAATGTCCCTGCTCAAACAACGTCATCAGGGCGACACTGGTGATCGGTTTGGTCATCGAGTAAATGCGAAACATCGTGTTCTCGCGAATGGGTTCAGCGCTCGCGATATCGGCATAGCCGCGACAGGTCAGTTGAGCGGTGCTGCCGTCACGGCTGACCAGGGTCAGCATGCCCGCCGATTTTCCCTCGGCAACATAGCTATCCATTATTTGTTCGATTCGTCGGAGCCCGGCCCCGCTAAATCCCGGGTGGCGACTTTTTGATTTTGTCATCTTGCGAGCTTGGTCAATGCGACATCGATCGCGTTCAGCGTGACATCCGCATCAGACCGGGAGAAGGGTAATGGCGGCCGCAATTTCAATACCTGGCCATAACGACCGGAGGTGCCGGTAATCACGCCCTGCTCAACGATCAGGCTGCCCAGGTGACGCATTTGCGCTTCGGGCATCGGCTCCCGGGTCTCTGGATCGGTTACCATATCGAGCCCCCAGAAAAGGCCGCGACCCTGAACATCGCCGATACTGGCATGACTACTGGCAAGCTCGCGCAGGCCGGATTCCAGGTAAGTTCCGGTGGTTGCGGCATTTTGCAGCAAGCCCTCTTCCTCGATCACCTCGATGACCGCTTTACCCACCGCGGCAGAAACCGGGTTACCACCAAAGGTATTGAAGTAATGGTAGTACTGCGAATAGTTGTCGGCGATTTCACGCGTAGTCGCCATCAGTGCCAGCGGATGACCCGCACCCATGGGTTTGCCGCAGGTCAGGATATCGGGTTTGAATCCATAAATATTGCAGGTCCACCAGTCCTGGCCGCTGCGACAGTATCCTGATTGCACCTCGTCCGCGATAACAATGCCGCCGCGTTTGCGGACCTCGGCGCAAAGTCCGAGTACGTAATCATCCGGTGCCACCAGCGGGCCGTTGGAATCCCATACCATGTCGATCATCACCGCGGCCGGCTTATGCCCGCGTTGCTCGAGTTTGTCGAGTTCCTGGCAGGCCAGTTCCAGGTATTTTTTCCCAGCCTGCGGGTCATCGCGATGGTAAGGACCGCGATACAAATTGGGTGGTTCGATCACCGCCAGCCAGTCGGGTCGGTTTTGCGGTGGGTAACTGTCGGTAGAAAGACGGCGCGTCAGTTCGGAGACGCCGTGATAAGAAGCTTCGGTTACGACCATGCCCTGGTTACCCGTTACATGACGTGCGATTTGCGTCGCCAGGTCGTTAGCCTCGCTTCCGGTGCAGGTAAATATGCAGGTGTCGATAGCGCCGGGCAGCCTTTCGACCAGCATCTCGCCCAGCTCGATTATGCCCGCGTGCAGGTAACGCGTGTGAGTGTTGAGCGTGGCTGCCTGCTTGCAAAGCGTTTCGACCACCCGCGGGTGGCAGTGACCGACCGAGACGACATTGTTGTAACAATCGACAAATTGCCTGTTGTTAACATCCCAAAGCGAAGTTCCAGAGCCCCGCACCAGGTGCAGGGGCTCATCGTAGAAGTTTTGATAGGTGGGTCCGAGGGTGGCCTTGCGTCTCGCCAGCAGGTTCTGATCATTCATGTGCAGTATTTCGTCTTGTCAGTCGATCTCAATCAGGGTATCACCGCCAAGCACTGGTTTGCTTAAATGGATACGCATGCCTTCCGCGGCACAGACGCTGCGCGTGGGTGCTCGATGAGACTTGAGATACTTCTCGTTTTCTATCTGGACTTCATCAAGCTCGGCATCGCTGCGATCCGGATCGTGGTGAAACATGACAAGCGTGCCGACCTCGGCGTCGGTAGCGAGTTGGCGCACCTGCGAAATCAGTGAATGCCCCCAGCCATGCTTGTGCGGCATGTCGTCCTCGGTGTATTGCGCGTCGTGAATTAATACATCGACCCCATGCAGATAATTAACCCATTCATCGTAGTTGGTGCTGAGTGCATAGGGTGGATCGAGTTCGTTGTCGGTAACGTAGGCGCAGGTTACGCCGTTTTCATCTATCTTGTAGGCGACTCCGCCACCGGGATGGTTCAGCGCCTGCTTGACTACCTTGATACCCTCGCGTTCGTATAGTTCGCTCTCGATACCCTTGAATTTGGGAATGTGCTGAGAAGGCAGGTCTTCGGCCTTAACCGGGAAATGGGTACCATTCATTTGTTGAAACAACGTGCTTAACAACTTGCGTCCGGACTCCACGTGGACGTAAACGTTGATTATGCGTTCGGGCTGATAAATCGGTTCGAAAAACGGATAACCCTGAATGTGGTCCCAGTGGCCGTGTGACAGCAGGATATTGGCAGGAGTTGATTTTTTTGCGAGCTTTTTTCCGAGCATGCGAATACCGGTCCCGGCATCCAGGATCAGGTCGTTACCACTATCGAGTTCGATGTGGACACAAGAGGTGTTACCGCCATACTTGGCCGTTTGTGGTCCGGGAGCCGCTGTAGAGCCGCGTACCCCGTAAAAGGTGATGATCACTTTATGCCCCTGCTAAAAGGATTCTTCCACATTTTCGGATTTTCCAACATCGGTTAACTCAGCTTCGTCATCAGGATTGACCAGCATCAATCCGAGCAACATAACAATCACCGACAGCCATACCCAGATGCTGTGTTGTTCGGAAAATATCATGATACCCCAGATTACCCCTGAAATCGTCACCGCGTAAGCGCATTGGCTCGCAAACACCGGGCCCGAGATCTTGATCGTGTAAAAGAACATTGCATAGGCAAGTGAGCTGCCTATAGCAATACCAGCTATCGCAAGTCCGGCGTCGCTGGCAAGCCAGGTCCAGGATTCATCTACGCCGAGGTAGATCGCGAGCGGAAACTGAATCAAAGCAGCGACGAGGTTGGAGCTGAACAACAGTTCACGCACATCGGTGTGCGGGGCGATCCCCTTGCTGATATAAACGTTTTCAAACGAGTAGAGTATCGCACAAAGTATAACCAGCAGAATCCAGAAGCTGGCGTCATTGCTGCTCAGACCCTGGTCGGGAATCACCAGTAGCAGGATGGCGATCATCCCGAGCACAATGCCGAACAGGCGCCTGGTAACAACAGATTCGAAACGCAGTACCAAAATCATCGCGTAGGTAAACAAGGGCACTGTCGATACCGTAATCGACAGGATGCCTGCCGAGAGATGAGGGGCGGCACTATAGTAAAGCAGGTTTGGGACCGTAATCCCGATCAGGGCCAGCACCACGTAATGGCGCAGGTTTTCAAAATTGAAAAGAGTAATTCTCGAAACCAGGCAAACCACCCCGAAGAACGCAGCGGTCAACACGACTTGCCAGGCAGAAAGGCCAAGCGGGTGGGCACCCTGGGCGGTCGCAATCAGCGTCAGTGAAAACACCAGGCCCCAGACCGCGCCAGCTGCAAGGATCAGGAAATAAGGAAAGAGTCGATGTTCGGTCATGTATCTGATCAGTGATAGCGTGGCCCCGGAAACGCAGATTATAGGTATCAAAATGCTGTGTCGATATAGTTTTCTTTTCCCTGGTAAAGCTCGATTTTAGCCTTATTATGAAAAAAGCCTTGCAGATAACTGCGCTTCACGGCACATTTCGCATTCGGTAGATTTACTAGTTCATTCGGGAACGCTTTATGAAGGATCACCTCAAGTTTTATATCGACGGCGCATGGGTAGACCCGATCACTCCGGCAACCATCGATGTGATCAATCCCGCGACTGAAAAGGCCTTTACCCAGATCAGTGCCGGCAGTCCCGACGATGTCGATCGAGCCGTGGCCGCCGCGCGTAGGGCTTTTAACGACTATTCAATGGAGTGTTCAACAACGGCTCGAACTGTTGGAGAAAATCCGCGTTGTTTATAAAGATTATTTTGACGATATCGCGCAGGCGATTTCTGATGAAATGGGCGCTCCGGTCGATTTGGCCAGGGGGTCGCAGGCCAAGCTCGGGGCGGGGCATATAAAAAGCGCCATCAAGGCACTGCTGAATTTCCCTTTCGAGAGCACTGAAGACGATATGATCCTGCGTTACGAACCGATCGGTGTCTGTGGCATGATCACGCCGTGGAACTGGCCCATGAACCAGGTCGCAGCCAAGGTAATTCCAGCCCTGGCAGCGGGTTGTACGATGATACTCAAACCCAGCGAAGAGTCGCCGCTCGATGCGATGATATTTGCCGAGGCATTGCACGCGGCGGGCGTGCCCGCGGGTGTATTTAACCTGGTGAACGGTTACGGCCCGGTGGTGGGGGAGGCGATGTCGCAACACCCGGGCATCGATATGATGTCATTCACCGGTTCAACCCGTGGCGGCATAGCGGTTGCCAAGGGAGCAGCCGATACTGTCAAGCGCGTCAGCCAGGAGCTGGGCGGCAAGTCCGCTAACGTTATTCTGAAGGATATGGATGTTGCCAGGGCGGTTACCGATGGCGTGCATTACATGATGAACAACAGTGGCCAATCCTGCAATGCGCCAAGCCGTATGCTGGTGCCAAACGCGGATATGGGTGTCGCCATCGAGGCAGCAAGAGAGGCCGCGGAAAGCATCGGTGTCGATGATCCGGCGAAGCATGGTGACCATATCGGTCCGGTGGTCAATCAAACCCAGTTCGAAAAAATTCAGGGACTGATTCAGCAGGGGATTGACGAGGGTGCGACCCTGGTAACCGGTGGCACCGGGCGACCGGAGCATTTACCGATGGGTTATTATGTCAAGCCGACCGTATTTGCCAATGTCGATAACGACATGACGATTGCGCGCGAGGAAATTTTTGGTCCGGTGCTTGCGATCATCGGCTACCAAACTGAGGACGAGGCGGTGGAAATTGCCAACGACACGGATTATGGACTGGCGGCTTATGTTTGCTCAACCGAGCCGGAGCGCGCCAAGATGGTCGCCCGGCGCCTGCGTGCGGGACAGGTTGCAATCAACTATGTCGGTGGCACCAGCGATACGCCATTTGGCGGTTACAAGCAGTCGGGGAATGGTCGCGAAAAAGGTAAATGGGGCCTGATGGAGTATCTGGAGTTGAAGGCCATTACCGGCGCCAGGACGTTGCAGCATTAGGGTTAAATCCTGATGAGCGCAGCCTCCGTCCATTTTGATTTCAGCCAGCAGCGTGTTTTGGTTACCGGCGGTACCTCGGGTATTGGCGAGGCCTGCGCAATTGCTTTTATCGAGGCGGGAGCCAGGGTTGTAATTTCAGGGCGTAATCATGATAGGGCCTCGGCTATCATGAAGCGTTGCAAAGGCGCTGCCGGCAGCATTGCATTTGTTGCTGGCGATATTTCAAAGCGTAAAGGCTGTAACCTGATCGTGGCCGAGGCGGTCGGCATTCACGGTGGTCTCGATGTCGTCGTCAATAGTGCCGGGGTTATTTATCACGCGACCGCTGAAGAAACCACCGATGAGCAGTGGCAGCAAACGATGAAGGTCAACCTCAACGGCGTGTTTTATGTTTGTCGGGCTGCGATACCGCACTTAAGGTCCAGCAAGGGCACCATTATCAATATTGCTTCGGATGCAGCGCTATCCGGTAGCCATCATCTCACTGCCTACTGTGCCAGCAAGGGCGCCGTACTGCAGATGACCCGTGCGATGGCGCTTGATTATGCCCATGAGGGTATCCGTATCGTACCGATTTGCCCGGGGGACGTTGATACCCCGATGCTACGCGGCGAATTTAGCGACCGCGGCCTGAACGCTGACATCGGGCTCAGGGAATCAGCCGAAGCAGTGCCGTTGAACAGGGTCTGCAGCGCCCGGGAGGTAGCTGACATGGTGCTGTTCGCCTGTAGTGATTCAGCGCGTTTCATCACCGGGTATCCGCTGGTTCTGGACGGTGGCAATCGCGCCTAGCGAAGCTGGCACTGTGCTCGAGATTGATTAGAATTCTATCTGTTCGCTCAACAACGCCATCACCTGGCGCCAGTGCTTTTCCGCCGTGGGTCCTACCTGTTTAAAAATCTCGGCGAAGCGCTGTCTTTGAACCTCGGTTAGTTCGTACTCCAGTTTCCTTCCCTTTGCCGTGAGTCGAATACGCCTGATGCGGCGGTCACCACTATCCAGTTTTTGCACAACATAGCCCCGATCAATCAATTTTTTCAATGGCAGGTGCAAGTACTGTTTTGAAATACGCATGCTCTGTAACAATTCGTTGATGCTGCAATCCGGCTGTCGCGCGATGAAATAAAGCAGGCGGTGATGGATGCGCGACAGCCCCAGTTTGGCAAGGCGTTGATCGGGATTGAATATCATGGCACGGAAGCCAAAGTGCATCGATTCCAGTGCCAGGTTCAACTCTTGTTCGCGTTTTTGCATGATAATTATTTATGTCAATATTGTTGACATTATATCCTGCTTTGTTTAATGCTTATAGGTCATCTATATTGACCTAAAAATATCATGAACAAAAATGCCCTTTGCTGGATCAACGAGACAATCAAACCCGCGCATGAAGCATCTATCTCTGTCTTTGACCACGGTCTACTTTACGGTGATGGGGTCTTCGAGGGATTGCGTTTCTATCACGGCAAAACATTTATGCTCGAAGCCCACCTTGAGCGGCTGAAACAATCAGCACAGGCGATCGGTCTCGAGTTGCCCTATAACCCGGAACAGATCAGCGTGGCGATTGCTGAGCTAATCGAACATTACCAGGGGGTTTCCGGGTACCTGCGCCTGGTAGTGACCAGGGGGCAGGGGTCACTGGGTATCGATCCGCGGAAGTGCGCGCAGCCTGGCATGTTTATTATCGCCGATAAACTTGCCGTAATGGATGTCAGCGACCCGAGTCAGGGCGTTAGTCTCCATGTTGCGAACACCCGTCGACCCCCGGCCCAGTGCCTGGATCCGAAAATCAAGAGCCTGAATTATCTGAATAACATACTGGCACGGATCGAAGCCAACCAGTCCGGCATGGATGAAGCCTTGATGCTCAATCTCGACGGTCACGTCAGTGAAGGCAGCGTCGACAATATTTTTATCATCGCCGCGGGCACTTTAAAAACACCGCCGCTGAGCGATGGCTTGCTTGCAGGTATTACCCGGGCGGTTGTTATTGACGTGGCTGTGGAGATCGGGATACCTTGCGAGCAAACCAGTTTGCTGGTTAGCGACCTGAAACAGGCTGATGAGTGCTTTTTGACCGGAACCGGTGCTGAATTGATACCGGTCAGGCGCATCGATGAACACGAATTCAGTACGCCCCAATCACCGTTGACGCCACGAATCATGCGAGCCTTTCGCGATAAAATTGAAATCTGCTGTGCTTAAGCCTGTGACCGGGGGTCCAACAGACCTGCGCCTGGGGTTACTGATAAGATTTATTTAACCTTGAATTATAAAGTTAACTTGAAAATGCCGACTAACGTCGTGATATTATCAGGCAAAAATAAGCAGGTTAACGGATTTGACTGAAATACAGATTCCAGATATTTCGATACTACGACGTATCAAGGCGATTTCCGATTTACCTGAGGACCACCTGATTGCGCTTGCTAATCAGCTCAACGTATTCACTGCCAAAGGCCGGGAGTTTCTGATCAGGTCGGGATCGACTGAACATACCAGTCTTTATGTCATCAACGGGAAAGTTTCTCTCATTGCCCCTGATGACAAGACTAAAATCACCGCCGTAGATGAAACTGACGAATTAAGGCCTATCGCCCAATTGCGACCCTGTATCTACGACGTCAAAGCCATCGGACGGGTCGACTACATGAAAATCGACCGACAGACGCTTGTCGATTACACGGAGTTATCAGAGGCAGTCGCAGATGACATTAGCGTGCATTCACTGTTTACCAATTACGACGAGGAAGACAGCTCCATTGTCAACCATCTGTACCATAACCTGATGGATAAAAGTATCAACTTGCCGTCATTACCCTCGGTGGCTGACAGGATCCAGAAGATTTACAAAGGTAAATCTACCAGCCTGGATTCCATGGTGCAGATACTGTCATCCTATCCCGATGTCTCGAGAAAAATTAAGAATGTGGCCCGTTTTGCCAACAATAATGACCTCAGGGCAACCGAAAAAATTCGTCGTTCTATCAGGCATCTGGGTATATTGAAGGTGTATTGCCTGATTATGACCTACGCGGTTGGTAAACTTGTCAACCGTCTGCCCAGTGATCACATGCAGCGCGTCAGCTCATTCTGGGATCATAGCCTGAACGTCGCTGCAATCAGCAGGATTCTGGCGAAAAAAACCGGATCATTTCCACCTGACCTGGCCATGTTGGCAGGCCTGGTTCATGGCATTGGTGTATTGGTCATTGATGACCGTCTTTTGGATCATCGTGACCTTATGCTGGATCACCTTGAAATTGACCATGCTATTCAGGTTATGCGTCCTGAAATTTCCAGCCTGCTACTGCGAAAATGGAACTTTGACGACGATTTGATTTTAGTCGCAGAAGAGTGCGGTGAATGGTCGCGCAATCCAGAGCGTCCAGCCGACTTGTGTGACCTGGTCCTGGTCGCGAATTATTACAGTATGATGCAAAGTGATCGTAAACATACCCTGCCGAAGCTCGATTCCGTTCCCGCAATTGAGAAGTTAGGAATCACGCCCGAACAAAGTATTGAAGTGATCAAAGAATCAGCAATTGTGCGCAGAAATATACAAAAAATATTTGCCTGAGATTTTTCCTTGAGCTGTTAGGGAAAACTCAACACATACACTTTCAAGGCAGAAAGCGGAGATCCAGAAAGGTTTGCTGGGGGAAGCCTGTCGACACAGGGGAAACCCTCCAGCACCCTGGAAAGCGGTTGCAAATCGAAAAACGCACCCTTTGCCGTAACTGCTGAAAACGTTTCAGCAAAGAATTATCTGAACTTCTTTATTTTGGACTATCCCAATTGCAGGATATTCGAGCCTTCTGTTACGGTTGGCGGGTCTACGCTCAAATCCGCCCCATGCTCCTGTATCCAGTCCCTGGCGAGCTGCAGACTTTCGTCGGTGCCTGCCTTGTCCTGGCATACCGTCACCGAGACTCCGCCATCGGCAGTGCGGACAAGCGAATACGATACAAATCCGCTAACAGCACGAATAAGGCTTTCCACATCTTGTTTGCTTGCTTCGAGCAAGTCGAAAAGCGCTGCCGCTCCCGAACCTGAATAGCTTCTTATAACAGTGTGCATAATTCTCTCCGGTTGTTTAGGGGCCGCTCAGTATATAAAAATTTGATCCACACAGCTCATCAATAGAGTTGATCGATTAAAAGGGATGCATTTATTATTTTGATATTAGCGTTTGCAAATGGCCCTTCACTGCGCCTGCGGTTTAATGTCCGAGTGTTAGTAATCGGGAGCCACGGCACCGATATAAACCTTCAGATTCCGCTACCAAACGTTTACAGGCCTCCCGGCCTGCTGCGATACGCATAATAGGCCAGCGCCGAGGTCAGGAAGATATAGACAGATCCGGCGATGGCGAGCGTATCCATGCCGGTGCCGATATCGATTTGCCAACCCATGACGATCGGAGACAGAGCCGTGCAAAAGACCATGGCCGCGGCGCCGAGCGATTTAATTGAGCCCAGGTGCTGATTGCCATACATTTCGGACCAGAATGGTGCGGTCGCGGTTGATTGAAACCCGACCGTGATCCCGGTCAACACCAGGAATATCCCGCCTCCAACCAGGCTGCTCGAGTACGCCAGTACGATCAGGCCGACGCCCATCGGCAGCGCCACCAGCGGGATCATGCGGATCGCGCCGTGGCGGTCGATCAGAAAACCGGTCACGAGCTTGGTGCCGACCGAGACCATGGCATAGACGGAAAACAACGCAGCCCAGCCGATTAACGGCCAGCCCTTGGACTCTACCAGGTGTACCTGGTGGAATATGAAGCCGGTAAACATGAGCGGCTGTGACATCAGGCCCGGCGCAAACAGGTAAAAGTACCTGTCGCGAATCACCTCTGGCCGCGTCCACTGACGGCGACGAAAAACACGAACACTGTTATCCTTCTGCTGCGATATCTGCGTCAGGTAATCTCGATGGCGTTGTTCATGGCTGCGCAATAAAAACAGTATTGCCGGCAACATGAAAACGACCAGTAGAATTCCCGCGACTTGCCAGCTCTGGCGCCAGCCCACCCACAGTAGCAACGCAACCAGCATGCTCGGCATGATCGCTTCCGCCACCGCGTAGCCCATGCTGGCGAGCGCCGACGCTTTGCCCTTGTGTTCATCGAGATAACGTACCATCGCGGTAGAGCTGACGATGAACATCAGCCCCTGGCCAAGCTGGCGTAATAGAAACAGGCTGATCAGCAGGGTCAGAATACTCTCGCTAAGCGACATCATGCCGCAACCGATGCCGAGACCGAGCACGATCGCGATCGACAGCCGTTTCAGGTTAACCCGGTCGACCAGGGAACCGGACCAGATCATGACGATTGCGCTCAACAGGGTTGCCAGGGAGTAGATGCCGGCGAATTCTCCGTCGCTCAAGCTGAGCTCGGCACGAATCTCACCGCTAAACAACGAGATCAGGAAGGTTTGCCCGGGTGATGACCAGAAGGTCATCAGGAATCCGAATAGCAGCAGCTGCCACTCGGATCGAATCAGCTTTAGCACGGGCTGCCAGATTTCCTGGGTACGATCAACGCGTCTACCGCAAGTGCTTCGTTATCGTTAACCAGGACCGGATTGATATCAATTTCGGCAATACTATCTTTGAACTCGAACGCGATTACCGATAAGGCGACGATGGCATCGATCAGGGCCTGTCGGTTCGATGCCGCCTTGCCGCGGAAACCCTGCAATAATCGATTCGCTTTGAGTGAGGCAATCATTTCGTCGGCCTGTTGCGGGCTAACCGGACACATTGCAACTGCGCGATCGGAAAGCAGCTCGACCAGTATGCCGCCGGCAGCAACCATGACAATAGGGCCGAACTGCGGGTCGTTTAGCGTGCCGAGGCTGATTTCAACGCCGTCGTTGACCATTTGCGAGACTAGCACCGTCGGCCCCAATCGGCCGCTCAAGTCGTCGTAGTGATCGAGTAAATCCGGTTCGGACTTGATATTGATAACGACACCGTTGCTATCGCTTTTGTGATTTATCCCGGGTTCGGCGGTTTTAATCACCAGCGGATAACCGATCGAGCCAGCCGCTGTTACCAGTTCTGCTTTGCTCGAAACCGTTTCGTGCGGGACCACCGGTACCGAAAAGTCACCCAGCAGGGCAAGTGCCTCGGCTTCGCCCAGTGAATCTAAATCATGATCGATCAATCGCTGTTTCCAGGATGAAATCTTTTTATGATCAAGACCGTGCGGTGGGGGAGACTGCGGGCCATCTCTTTTGAACTTGTGATAATCGAACAGGTGCCTGAATGCGAGCAGGGTTTCATGCGCGCCATCGATGACCGGTATCCCGGCTGCGTGTGCGCGGCGGCAGAGGGTCGAATTAGCGAGGTCTGAATAACAGGTCGCCAGTGCGATCGGCTTGTCGGTCTTTTTACTGACCTCCTCGACTACCCGGTAAATAGCCTCGGACAGGTAGTAGCCATCACGGTAATTGCTGATAAACGCGCCCGCGGCGACGTTAGGATCCTGCATCAGTGCATTCATGCAGGCTTCGAAACGCTGCTCGAAGCGATCCTGTGAGCCCCACACGTCGAGTGGATTTTCGGCCTTGAGACCGGGATCGAGATTCTGTGTGAGTGTTTTCCTGGTCGTATCTTCGAGCGGGGCAAACTCAATGCCGAGCTCAAAGGCTTCATCGGTAACCAGCTCCCTGAAACCGCCTGACTCGAATGCAGCTGCGAATCCGCCGTCAGCAGCTTCACGTCCCGATTGCAGTAACATCAGTATCGACGCCATTTCGTCGAAGTCGTCGACTTCGATCACCCCGTAGCGTTTGAACAGGGCCTGGAACACAGCATGATTGCCCGCAATTGCGCCGGTATGGGTCAACGCCATCGCCGCACCCAGCGGCGACTTGCCGATTTTCAGAATCACGACCGGGATGTTCCGGACATTCGCCTTTTCGAGGGCGGTGACGAAGGCCTCGGGATCACGCACCGTTTCGAGAAACAGACCGATCACGCGGGTATCGCTTTGTTCGAGGCTCCAGTCCATGTAATCGGCGACGGTGGTTGTGATTTCGTTGCCGGCGGATACGCAGAGATTAAAGCCGAGGCGGCAACCGTTATGGCAAAGCGTGGTAAAAGCGGATCCGGATTGCGCGATATAGCTGATCTCGCCCTTGATGATTTCGTTGGCACGGGGAAAGATACCGGTGTACAGATCATGGCTGACGCTGTAAAAACCCATGCCGTTGACGCCACAGATCATGAGTCCGGCCGCTTTGGCCATCGCCGCCAGGCGTTGCTGCAGATCCGGCTCGGAGTCGTTCTCGAGGACAGCGCTGGAGTAAATGGTTGCAGCCCTGGCACCGTGTTCGATCGTCGCTTGCAGCGCGCTTTCGAGGTGTGCATTGCCGAGCGCGATGACGACGTGATCAACCGTTACCGGTAGCGACTCCAGGGTGGGATAACAGGCCTGGCCGAGTATCTGCGGGTAACGCGGATTCACCGGGTAGACTTCGCCCGCATAATCCGATTCGATCACCATCCTGGCCAACACCTGCCCAGGGCTATCGGCCCTGTCGGAGACCCCGACCAACGCGATGCTGCCGGGTTTCAGCAAAGGATCTAACCGATGCCTACCCATCCTTGCCCAGTCTTGCCTCACGCCATGCGAGCGCAGCCTTCATGCCCTCGCTGCGCAGTACCTGGTTGAATTGCCTGCGTAGATCGGTCTCGAGGGTCTCGATTTTGACCGAAGTATCGGCACCCATGCGCAGTGCCTTACCAAGTCCCATGATTTCATAGGTCTGGTTAATGGCCTGCTTGGTCATTCTGACCGAGTCGGGGTCCATCAACGCAATTTCACGCGCCAGTGCAACGCCACGCTGCATCACCTCGCCTTCGGCTACGACCTCGTTGACGATGCCGTGTTCGAGAGCCTCGGCAGCACGCATGCGGTCCTGGCCACTGAGCAACATCTTCTTGGCGCGCTTTGGATTGACATACCAGGGCAGTAATAGTGCGACGATGCTGCTGCCAAAACGTAACTCGGGTTCACCGAACAGGCTTGCCGAATCACAGACGGTCATGTCGCAGGCGAGTGCTATCTCAAAACCGCCGGCCAGCGCATAACCATGCACCGCCGCAATTGTCGGCTTGGGGCTGTGCCAGAAGCGCATGATCAACTCGAGGTCGGCATCGATTGCCGCGCGCCAGTCGGCCTCGGTGGTCCGATTCGCCGCGACGCCGGCCTGTAGATCGAATCCGGAGCTGAAGGCGCGTCCGTTACCATGTACGACGATCGCATGCACCGAGTCATCTTTCTCGAACTGGTCAAGCGCCTGGTTGATTTCGTCGATCATGGTGGCGTTGATCGCGTTGAGTTTATCGGGTCGATTCAAGCCGAGCAGGGCGACCGGTCCCTGCTGACCAAGTGCGATGGTTTCGAATGTCATGCAACTACCTGTTAACTTCAGATTGGCGGATTATAAGCAGCTTTGCGCTCGAATAAAGCGAATCGTGAATCTATTTTCCCAGAGCCGAGGATCTGTGTTCCTGAATCCCTAGAAGCGCCGTAATTGACAGCGATAGTAGCGCCGGATCAAGAGTAGATTCCCCCAAAACAGACACTCAAATTTCTGGGTTGGGGGTCTGCTTCCGACTCAACTGAGACTCTCGTTTATTTTTCTTATCTCGCTTATCCTAAATCCATTTCCTGACTTTACTCTGGTACTTAGTCCAGGCTAACCCAAAATGCTCTTCCAGCATTTTTTCTTCAGTTCTCACAAAAACTAACTCCATCAACGCGGTAAAAAAAACGATAACAATTAAAGGAGACAAAGAACCCATTAAGATAGCAATCCCAATCAGAATGAGAGTCATGCCGAGATACGTCGGGTTCCGACTTATTCCGAAAACACCAGTCGTAATCAAGGCTGTTGATATTTCAAATGGTTTGACGGTTGTTTGCGCTTTCTTGAATGCCTCGTCTGCTATTAGGTTGAGGGCAATACCAACCCCCAAGGGAACTAATCCTAGTAAATTCCACGGGTAGCGTGCAAATTCGATAACTGGTCCGAAGAGGTTAAGTAACGCCATCGCAGCGATAGATATAAGAAAATATACTGGAGGTAAGACGCGCTTAGTTTTCATAGTTATTTAGGATCTGGCCGATCTCAAAACTACTCTTCAATTTTTTGGGTGTCTGTTTTCAGTAAATGAATATCCAAATTAGACAAGCAACGAACCGATTTCATCATCCCATGTTTTAGCGGCTCCCTTTCTAACCATTCTCCCAACACGCACCGCTTCTCGAATTTCATCATCACTAGCATTCTCTTCACGCGCTTTGGCGAAGTGAAATTTGAAACAGGGAACGCAGTTTGCTGTGACCGAAGCACCTATGGCGATTAGTTCCTGCGTTTTTTTATCCACGATTTTTTACTCCAGTATTAATCTCATTGACCCGCTGTACAAATGGGCAAATCGGAGAGCTATAAATCTTCATAGATTATTCTCCTTTAGTCGACACACCTTAAAAGTGCATGAGATGATCACAACCGAAAATGTAGTGACACACAGGTATGACATCGTGCAAAGTGCAAGATGCTGCAAAAAACAGCACCACGAATGCCAACGAGAAAATAATCGGCCTGTAATATTGGTCTATCCAGGTATTAATGGTTTGCATGATTCTCCATCCCTAACAGATTTATCTGTTTCGTTTCCGCAGTAAACATGATCGATGAAAGATTAAACAACTAAACTTAATTCATTCATGTCTCTCTTGCCGGTGGGTATGATGATGAGAATGCTTGCGACCAAACCAGGTAACTGAAACCAGTAATGCGATACCGGCGATAATAAGAACAATAGGTGCCAGCGGCGTTTGCACATCAAAATATTCCCATAGTCCTCCGATCCCGATTCCAATTCCAACAATGATCCAGGATATCTCTACGTTAAATCCCAGGAGTCGCCGTATGGCTTGCATACTCAGGATTATCACCGCCACCCCAATCAAACCAACTCCGAAGCCGACATTAGTGATCCAGGCAGCACCCACCCAAATGAAAAACAAGGCACAGCCGAAAGCATCCAGCTTTCTTGCTTGGTTATGATGCTC
>CAXMSP010000070.1:0-8418 GCA_964196225.1 uncultured Gammaproteobacteria bacterium
GGGTAATAGTGGCACAAAGTGTCATATAACGGGTTAATCGTGCACAAATTTCGAGGGGCTTCCAATTTATCTTTGGATGCGAAGGGGAGAATTGTTCTACCCGCGCGTTATCGCGAACGGCTGCTCGAAATCTGCCAAAGCCAGTTGATCATTACTATCGATACCGATCAACCCTGTTTGTTAATTTATCCGCTTCCCGAATGGGAATTAATCGAAGAAAAAATCGAAGCCCTGCCAAGCTTCAATCCCACTACCCGTCGTATTCAGCGTTTGTTGATTGGTCATGCTACCGAGGTCGAGGTTGATACCAGTGGTCGAATGCTGCTGTCCAACCCGTTGCGAGAATACGCCCAGCTCGGAAAAAAGGTAGTGCTCATAGGGCAGGGCAAGAAGTTCGAGCTTTGGGATGAATCACTCTGGGCCGAGCGCATGGAGTCCTGGTTGGGCGATGGTACCGGAGATGAAATGCCAACCGCGCTCGCGGAATTGACTCTGTGAATCAGGCCCATGCACCGGTGCTGCACGCCGAGGTCATGGCGGCATTCGAAATCAAGCCGGACGGTCGTTATGTCGATGGTACCTATGGTCGAGGCGGACACGCGCATTCGATTCTGGCTGAGCTTGGCGAGCATGGCCGCCTGATTGTTATGGATCGGGACCCGCAGGCGATTGCGGATGCCCACGAGACTATTGGCGCCGACTGCCGGGTCACCATAATCCATGACGACTACGCCAACATGCGCAGCCGAATTGATGAACTCAATCTGCTAGAGCAAATCGATGGAATCCTGCTCGACCTTGGTGTTTCCTCACCTCAACTTGATGATGCCGGGCGTGGTTTCAGTTTTCAGCATAATGGACCCCTCGATATGCGTATGAATCCCGGACAGGGCGAGTCGGCGGCGGATTGGCTCGCACAGGCTGATGAGGTGGAGATCGCGAGGGTGCTGTGGGAATACGGCGAGGAACGTCATTCGCGCAGGATTGCAAAAAAGATTATCGAAGTGCGCCAGTCCCGCACAATCGAAGATACAGCAACGCTGGCCGCGTTAATCAGCGAAATAGTGCCGCGTCCCAAAAATAATCGGCACCCGGCAACCCGCAGCTTCCAGGCTGTCAGGATTCATATCAACCAGGAACTTGAGCAGATCCAGCGCCTGCTTGAATCGGTGCTGGATATACTGAAAATCGGTGGGCGTCTGTTGATTATCAGTTTCCACTCACTCGAAGATCGGCTGGTAAAACGATTTTTTAAATCTCAGAGCACCCGCGGCAAAATCCCCCGGGGCCTGCCACTGCGCGATAGCGAAATTCCGTCCAACATCCGTCTTAAGTTGATAACGAGAGGCGTCAAGGCGGGAGCCAGTGAGTTGGCATCAAATCCACGTGCCCGTAGTGCGGTACTGCGCATCGCAGAGCGAGCGGCCTGATGAACGGCAAAGCCTGGTTTTCGCTGCTGCTAACACTGGTTCTCGGCAGTGCACTGACCGTGATATACGTGAAGCATCAAAGCCGAGTTCTGTTCGCCGATCTACGCAACATCCAGAAACAACAGGACCAACAGGTCATCGAGTGGGGGCGTTTGCAGCTGCAAAACACGACTCTGGCGACGCATAGCAATGTTGAATCCAGGGCCCGCAAAGACTTGAAAATGCACTTACCCGAAAACGTCGAACTGGTGCGTTTGCAATGAAACATAGCGACCGCAGTAACAAGGGCGACGGCGGGGCGATTTTCCTGGGTATGCGTCATAGCTTTGTATTGCTGGTATTGATTTCATTGCTCGTCGGCCTGGTCACACGGGCTTTGTATCTGCAGGTCGTTGAGCAGGACTTTCTGACCAGCCAGGGAGTGCAGCGACAAATCCGTACCATCGAAACGCCGGCCTATCGAGGCGCTATTATGGATCGTTTTGGGACCCCCCTGGCGATTAGTACCCCGGTCGATTCGGTATGGGTCAATCCGGATGAGATTCTCGAAAACCTGGAAGCTCTGAAACAGGTAACTGGTAAGCTGAAACTCGATTATCGCGATACGGTATCCATGCTAAAGCAACGCGCGGACCGTGAGTTTGTTTATCTGAAGCGCCAGCTTGAGCCTGAATTTGCACGCACTCTCGCAGCTGAAATTGAGGGCGTGTACCTGCAGCGCGAATATCATCGATACTATCCTGCCGGAGAGGTGGTATCGCACCTCGTGGGATTTACCGATATTGATGACCGGGGCCAGGAAGGACTTGAACTGGCGTACCAGGACTGGCTGCGTGCAGAGCCAGGTGTGCGTCGCGTTATCCGTAACCGTCGTGGCGAAGTTGTCGAGGAACTGGCGCAGGTCAAGCCGGCCGAATCGGGCAAAGATATCTATACCAGTATCGATATGCGCTTGCAGTACATCGCTTATCGTAGCCTCGCACGAGCGATTCAATATCACGCCGCCAAGGCAGGTTCAGCAGTACTGCTGGACGCTCGCAATGGCGAAATTCTGGCGATCGTAAACCAGCCGTCCTATAACCCGAATCGACGCAGGACGACAGCAACCGAGAAACTGCGTAACCGGGCTCTCACCGATGTGTTTGAACCAGGTTCCGCGATTAAACCCTTTACCCTGGCGGCTGCGATTGACCGTGGCCGTTACCATCGTGGCAGCAATATTGATACCTCACCCGGCTACATGATGGTCAGCGGACATCCGGTTAAGGATATCCGCAACTACGGCATACTCGACCTCTCCGAAATCCTGAGCAAATCGAGTAACGTTGGCGCATCGCGTATCGCCATGTCGTTAGAAAAAAAGGAACTATGGGAGAGTTTTAAAGCCTACGGATTTGGTGAATTATCCGGCGTGTCTTTTCCCGGAGAATCGTCCGGATATTTCCGTCATTATAGCCAGTGGCAGTCCCTGGATCACGCTACCATGGGGTTCGGATACGGAATGTCGTTATCGATTACCCAGCTCGCGCGCGCCTACGCAGTGATTGCGAACCAGGGACGATTGGTGGATCTCAGCCTGGTTCGAAAAGAACCGGTTCGCCATCCGATGAACGAGATCTCGCGGCATGTCATGAAAGCTTCAACCGCGCAGCAAATGCTCAAGATGCTGATCGAGGTGGTTGGACCCAAAGGCACCGCGCAGGCGGCCGCGGTCGACGGTTACCAGATTGCAGGCAAGACCGGGACCGCCAAGAAAAGCATAGCCGGTGGCTACCAGGAAGACGATTATGTTGCTGTGTTTGCAGGTATCGCGCCAGCCAGCAATCCGCGCCTGGTGATGGCAGTCATGATCGACGAGCCTACGCAAAACGGATATTACGGTGGCCTGGTTGCAGCCCCTGTATTCCAGGAAGTGATGTCAAATGCCCTGCGTATTCTCGATATTCCACCCGACGATTTGCCGACGCTGGCACGCAACAAGGGGCAGGGGGCATGATGGCAAATACCAATATCCCGGGAATGGCGTTGTCGGAATTGCTATCAGGTTTTGCGCTTCAGGATTCTGTGCCGTCGATCCGGATTAGCGATATCGTCAGCAACAGCGCCAATGTTACTGCAAATTCAGCATTCATTGCCTTGCCCGGTATCAAGTCCAATGGAATCGATTACGCCATAGATGCGGTGAAGGCGGGTGCAGTGGCGGTGATTTATGACGCATCAGATGAGTACAGCCTGCAACGAATTCCACTACTGAGCAAGCAGGTCGAAACCCACTGGATTGGCGTTGATCACCTCGAACGTGCCAACGGTCATATCGTTAGTCGCTTCTTCGGTGACCCGGGACAGGCAATGACGATCATCGGAATTACGGGCACCGATGGAAAGTCGAGTGTCACCCATCTCGTTACCCAGGCCTTGACGCGAATCGATAAGTCATGCGCCAGTATTGGCACTCTCGGTTATGGGATTGGGAATAGCCTGACGCCTGATTCATTGACAACACCAGACGCAGTAAGCCTGCAGTCACGCCTGCACCAGTTCCAGTTGCAACGCTGCGAATACGTGGTCATGGAAGTGTCATCGCATGCGTTGGAACAGTACCGCGTCAACGGTTGCGATTTTGATATTGCAGTGCTAACCAACCTGGGAAGAGATCATCTCGATTATCACGGTGACCAGGACAGTTATGCGACCGCCAAGGCGCGGCTGTTTCATGATTTTCAGCTCTCCGGGCGCGTGGTCAATCTTGACGATAGTTTTGGACAACAGATAAGCGAGTCGGTTGAGAAAGAATCATTGCTGCGCTATTCGGTTGAATCCGAGGGTGAGTGCGAAGCCGAGATAAGGTTGATTGCCAACGACTTAAGCGCAAACGGACAGAATATCCGTGCTTCGACTCCGTTGGGAGAAGTAACTGCAGTCACTGCTTTACTGGGACATTTTAATGTCGAAAATACGCTTGCCTGTATTGCCACCCTGGTGGCAGTGGGGCTCGATCACAGTCAACTCGAGCTCGCAGTTAAAGACTTAAAACCGATTCCCGGTCGCATGGAGAAATTCGCTGGCAAGCCCACTAGCGCGGCAGCGGTGATCGACTTTGCCCATACCGAGCAAGCCTTGCGCGCCTGTCTCGGTGCCTGTCGAGAGCATACCAGCGGATTACTCTGGTGTGTATTCGGTTGCGGTGGCGACCGTGACCAGGGCAAGCGTAGCGGCATGGGACGTGCCGTGGAAGAACTCGCGGATCGGATTATTGTTACCGATGATAATCCGCGTAACGAATCACCCGAAAAAATCGTCAGTGAAATTCTGGCGGGTATGAAACGGCCCGGGCAGGCCTGCGTTGTGCATAATCGTCAGGCGGCAATCGAATATGCCCTGTCACAGGCGGCCCCCGAAGATCTGGTCGTAATTGCTGGCAAAGGGCACGAACAGGAGCAAATAGTCGGTAACGAACGCCGTCCGTTTAGTGATCGTCATGTGGTTAGCCGAATTCTGCAGGTGAGTCATGATTAGCATGCCTTTAGCAGCGTTGGCTGAAAACCTCGGGGTCGGTGCTGAGGGGCTGCCGGATACTATGTTTTCCGGGGTCACGATCGACAGCCGAAAATCCTGTGTCGGGAAACTGTTTGTTGCCATTAAAGGTATTAATTTTGATGGCCATAGCTTTGTTGATCAGGCCTACCAGAGCGGTGCCGTTGTAGCATTGGTCGAACAGCGGCAGCAGTGTGATATCGCGCAGATCGAAGTAGCCGATTGCAAACAGGCGATGACGCAGTTAGCAAATTACTGGCGTCGGCAATGCAATCCCTGCGTGGTTGCGCTTACCGGCAGTAACGGTAAAACCACCGTCAAGGAAATGCTCTACCAGATTTTATCGAGACAGGCCGCGACACTTGCCACCCGCGGAAATTTCAATAATGACATCGGTGTCCCACTGACGTTATTCGAACTGGAACAGAATCATGATTTTGCCATTATCGAGATGGGCGCTAACCATCGCGGCGAAATTGCAAATCTTGCCGAAATTGCCGAACCCGATATTGTCTACGTGAATAATGTCGCAGCTGCACACCTGTCAGGGTTTGGGGACGTGCAGGGCGTAGTCGAAGCCAAGGGAGAGCTCTACGCTTATTGCACTGATCAGCAGAAGGCATTGTTTAACGCCGATGAAGTGGCCAGCCAGTACTGGGGAGATCTTTGTGCTGCGCAGACGCGACTTAGTTGCGGCCTGCAAAATGAAGCCGATGTGACCGCCACCTGGTCAGTTGAAGGGGAAGCCCTGAAAATTGAATTTACTTATCAGCATGAAATCCATGGCTGTGAGCTTGCGGTCATCGGTGAACATAATGTTCGTAACGCGCTAGCGGCGATATCACTAGCGATTCTCTGTGGCAGGGATTTTGGTGCGTCTGTAGATAGCCTGGCTGGATTTTCAGGGGTGAAGGGTCGCCTGCAAATGTTACCCGGTCCCTGCGGTAGTCGGCTGATCGACGATAGCTACAATGCGAATCCCGATTCGCTGGAAGCAGGTATCAAGGTGCTGTGTTCATTACAGGGTTCAGCCTGGTTGGCGCTTGGCGACATGGGGGAACTGGGCGCTGCAGCAGAGGCATTGCATCGCGAAGCCGCGCAGATTGCTCGCAGCAATGGCGTAGAAAAACTTTTTGGCGTTGGTGAAATGAGCTGCATCGCCAGTCAAGAGTTTGGTGATGGTGGCTATTGCAGTGCGCGCATTGATGAAATGGCAGAAACCATCCTGTCGCAAATACATCAGGGTGTGAACCTGCTGGTCAAGGGTTCGCGCGCCGCCGGAATGGAGCGACTGGTTGCCATGCTAGGTCAGTCCATGAACGGGGGGGACGTCAATGCTGTATAGCCTGTCGGAGTACCTCACGCAGTTCCACAGCGGCTTCAATGTATTCCAGTATCTGACGATGCGCACCATTTTGGGTGTGCTCACCGCGCTCATCATTTCCCTGATTGTCGGGCCGTCAATGATCAGTTACCTGAGCAACTCCAAGATAGGACAGAGTGTGCGCAACGACGGCCCCGAGAGCCACCTGTCCAAGGCAGGTACACCTACCATGGGCGGCGCGCTAATCCTGGTTGCCATAGTTACCAGCACCTTGTTGTGGAGTGATTTGTCATCGCGTTTCGTATGGATAATCCTGTTTGTCACGATTGGCTTTGGTGCAATTGGCTGGATCGATGATTACAAAAAGATCGTTTTTGGCAACTCCAAGGGTTTGTCGGCAAGAGCCAAAATTTTCTGGCAATCGGTAATCGGGCTGAGTGCCGCGTTGGCGCTATTTCACACCGCGCAGTTTCCAATCGAGACGCAATTGGTCGTTCCCTTTATCAAGAATATTTTGCTCGACCTGGGCTGGTTATACGTGGTGTTGGCTTATTTTGTGATTGTCGGTAGTAGCAACGCGGTCAACCTGACTGATGGACTCGACGGTCTTGCGATACTGCCAACCGTGTTGGTTGGAGGCGCCCTCGGTGTTTTTGCCTACCTGACGGGGAACTTTAACTTTTCCAATTATCTTGGCATTCCTTACGTACCGGGGGTTGGGGAAATGGTCGTTTTTTGTGGCGCACTGGTCGGGGCCGGCCTGGGTTTCCTTTGGTTTAACACTTATCCGGCCCAGGTCTTCATGGGCGATGTTGGCGCGCTCGCGCTGGGCGCCGCACTGGGCACACTGGCAGTAATCGTGCGCCAGGAACTCGTGCTTTTTATCATGGGCGGCATCTTCGTAGTGGAGACGGTTTCGGTGATGCTGCAGGTCGCATCGTTCAAATTAACCGGGCGCCGAATATTTCGCATGGCGCCATTGCATCATCATTACGAGCTCAAGGGCTGGCCGGAGCCCCGCATTATCGTGCGCTTCTGGATTATTACCGTGGTGCTGGTGCTGATTGGCCTTGCGAGTTTAAAGATACGGTAATGTTAAACGTGAACCAGCAAAAGACAGCGCTGCAAGATATCAACTACCTGGTAGTCGGGCTCGGTGTAACCGGGTACTCGGTTGCACGCTATTTGCTGGGGCATGGGTACCGATGCAGGATTCAGGATACGCGCGAACTGCCACCTTTTCTGGGTCAACTGAATGCCGAGTTCGGCGAGATTGATTTTACAGCTCAGCTGCTCGATATCGACCTGGTCGGATGGGCCGATGCGCTCGTGGTCAGTCCCGGGATATCGATTCGGCAGGATGCAATACAGCAGGCCCTCGATCTCGGCAAGCTCGTGCTCGGCGATATCGAGTTGTTTGCAGGTTTGGTAGACAAGCCTGTTATCGCGATCACCGGTTCCAATGGCAAGAGCACGGTTACGACCCTGGTCGGCGAAATGATCAGGCGCGACGATAAGGCGGTTGCGGTCGGTGGCAACATCGGCACTGCTGCGCTGGATTTGCTCGAACAGAATCCTGATTTCTACGTGCTGGAGCTGTCGAGCTACCAACTCGAAACGACAACTTCGCTGAAACCCCGGGTTGCCGCCCTGCTTAATCTTTGTGAAGACCATCTCGATCGTTACGCGGGATACCCCGAGTATATCCAGGCCAAATTAAGTATTTATGATAACGCCAGTGTGTGTGTCAGTAATCTTGATGATGAAGTAACGCGGCATGACGCCCGGGATATCAGCTTTAGCCTGAACCCTGACTCGGATGCCGAATTCAGGTTGCTTGAGAAAAATGGACACTGGCTGGCACATCGTGATCAGTGCTGGATAGACGTTAACGATATCAAGCTGAACGGGCGCCATAACTGGGCCAACTGCCTGGCAGCGATGGCGATCGCGCACAGCGTAGGCATATCCAGAAAGGCCATAATTACAGCAATGCAAGAGTTTGCTGGCATCCCCCATCGCGGTCAGAGGGTCGCAGAAATCGATGGCGTCGAATGGATCAATGATTCCAAGGCAACCAATATTGGCGCTGCCCAGGCCTCGATCGAGGGACGCCAGCAAACTCTTCCA
>CAXMSP010000071.1:0-5711 GCA_964196225.1 uncultured Gammaproteobacteria bacterium
CAGGTTCGAGACAACGATACGGGCGCGAATCTCCTCACCACTTTCCAGAGCTACGCCGACTGCTTTGCCTCTTTCCACGATCACCTGTGCGACCGGTGCTTCGGAGCGGATTTCCCCACCCGCCACCTGCACCGCCTCGGCCAGGGCCCGGCTAATCGACCCCATGCCGCCGCGCGCAAAACCCCAGGCGCCAATGGTTCCATCGACCTCACCCATATAGTGATGCAACAGCACATAGGCTGAGCCCGGAGAACGCGGGCCAAGGCCGGTGCCGATGATCGAGGAGCCCGAGAAATGCGCCTTAATCAACTCATTCTCAAAATACTGCTCCAGAAAGTCGGCGATGCTCATGGTCCAGAAGCGGAGAGTATTGTACATCCCCTCCTCTCCAAGGTTTTGAAAGGCGCTGCCCAGTTCGTATAGTCCTCGTAGATCACGGGGGCGAAGCGATGCCGGATCCGCCGGTGTCTTCATCAGCATCGGTCGGATAAATCGGCACTGTCGCATCACCTCGGCAGAATATCGATCGTAGGATTCCGCATCGCGCAACGAATGACGAGCAATCTCCCGTCGGTTCATGTCATGGTCGTTGTAGGTGGCGAAATAATCGCCATCGCGGGTCATGGTTAGACCGCCATTGTAGGGAACAATCTGCAACCCGTATTTCCACAGCTCCAGTTCGCGCATGATTTCTGGTCGCATCAGGCTACTGACATAGGAGCAGTTGGAATAGGTGAATCCAGGATATAGTTCGCGACTGACGGTCGCGCCACCGATATAGGGATTACGCTCAACGACCAGTACGTCGAGTCCGGCGCGGGCCAGATATGCGGCCGAGGTGAGGCCGTTATGCCCGGCCCCAATAACTATAGCGTCGTAACTCTTCATATCCCCCACCTGCTCATATTCGTCGTCCCCATATACTTGCTCGGATAACGGCAAGCCGAGGTATGATAATCTCTCTAGTAATTAAAGTGTCCAACATATTGAATGAATATTCAATCAATTATTACTGCCGTTATATTGCTTTCCTGTATTTATTCTCGTATCGTTTCGGCATCATGAAGAACACTGGGATAAGAGGGGATATTAAAATTCTGCGGCGCGAACAGCTGATCGACGCGACAATGCGGACTATCGCCAGGCGGGGATTCGCGCGCACTACCATGGCCCATGTAGCGAAAACAGCGGGCCTGTCCCAGGGAATCGTCAATTTCTACTTCAAGACCAAGGAGGCTCTGCTATACGAGACGCTGGTTCATCTGGCGCAAGAATACGAAACCATAATGAGACAGGCGATTGACCGCGCCGGACAGGATCCGGTCGCAGCACTCGAGGCAATGATTGATACCGATGTCGGCCCGTCGGCCTGCACGCCGACCAAAGCGGCCGTATGGCTTGCGTTCTGGGCGGAGTCCCGCGGTCGGCCAAAATACCGCCAGCTGTGCCGCAAGCTCGGGGGCGAATACTTCCTGCTAGTACAGCAGATCTGTACTCGTCTTGCGGAACGCGGCGGTTACCATAATCTCGACGTCGAAGCAATTTCGCGCAGTTTCAATGCGATGGTCAACGGACTGTGGGTCGACTTTGCCAGCGACCCGAAATCTTTCGACCGGGAGCAAGCCCGCCATGCCTGCCGGACCTATTTCGCGGGAATTTTTCCCGCCGAATTCGGACCGCTGATCGCGGCCGAAAAAAGAAACCGTAAACAAGCAGGCTGATACTCGATTAAAAACGGAGGCCAAAATGACTGAGTCGAACATGACGCAGGAATATGACGATCAACTCACGGTTTTCCTGGAAGCCGTCTGGGGTGAGGGCTTCATGTCGCCCGGGGGAACCGACGAAGTAGATCGGTATCTCTCCAATACTGACCTCGCGGGCCGCTCGGTCCTCGATATCGGTTGCGGTCTCGGCGGTCTCGATATCCACCTGGTCAAACGACATCGCGTCGCGCAGGTCACCGGTATCGATATTGATCAGCCGTTAATCGACCGTTGCGAACAGCTCGCGCAAAAACATGATGTCGTCGCGCAAACCAAATTTGTTTGTGTGGAACCCGGTCCTTTACCTTTTGACGATGCCAGTTTTGACGTGGTTACGAGTAAGGACTCGATTATCCACATTTCCAACAAGCATCAACTGGCCACCGATGTTTACCGAGTACTGGCGACAGACGGCTGGTTCGTAGCGAGTGACTGGCTGGCGGGATACGATGGGGAACCGTCATCCGAGATGCAGGCTTATCTCGAGGCAGAAGGGCTGGATTTCGGCCTCGCGTCGGCGCAGATTTATCTTCAGGCACTCGAGGATGCGGGTTTTGTCGATATCGATATCGTCGATCGCAATGACTGGTACCGGCAACATGCCCGCGTAGAACGCGAGCAGATGGCCGGGGCTTTGTACGATGACATCACCGCAGAGGTGGGCAGAGAATTTCTAGATCATGAGATCGATGTCTGGGACAAGATGATCATCGCCCTCGACCAGGGCCAGTTACGCCCGACCCACCTGAGAGGCAGGAAACCGGGGTAATCCACTAAACCTGGGGCTGAATTATATATCCTGTTTCGTATCGCTTAGGAAACCGGTAAAACAACCAGCTGGGCGATCTCTACATGCTTCGGTTGCTGCAGTGCAAATAGTACGGATCGCGCCACATCTTCAGGGCTTAGCGATTGCCCGATGCTGTCGTAAAACGTATCGGCCTTTTTCGCGTCGCCCAGTCGTTGACCCGCAAAACCACTACGCACCAGCCCGGGCATAATTTCGCTAACGCGAACGCCTCTGCCAGCGTAATCCAAACGTAGGCTTTCGCTAAATCCATGCACAGCATATTTGCTTGTGACATAGGCGGCACCGGTTGCATAGGGTTTCAGACCCGCAATCGATCCAATATTCACCACATGCCCATGACCGCCGGCCAACATACCGTCGATCATCGCATGGGTAACACGCATCAAACCCTGTACATTGGTTTCAATAATATCATTCCATTGCTGAGCGCTGCCTTGTTCGAAAAGACGTCGCCCACCGATGTCATGGCCTGCATTGTTGACGAGTACGTCGACGCCCCGAAAGTCTTCCGGCAACCGGTCGATCAGGCTACTCACCGACTCGGTATTGGTCACATCGAGTAGCAGCGGATGAAATGACGATCCGAGCTCATCAAGCAAGGTATGTAACTTTGATTCGGTTCGCGCGGCTCCTATAACCTTGTATTGGCTGGATATCAACATACGGCAAATTGCCTCGCCGATGCCGCTGCTGGCACCGGTTACCAATGCAGTGGGTGGGGTTGATGTCACTGGGCTCTCCTAATTAAAAAGCATGATAATAGAATTTACCAGAGCAACGACTCGATAGTAATCTATTCAGGCAATTTTCCCTTCAGCGGTATGGTGATCAGAATGACAAACACGCTACCCGTTTTACCATCGGGCAACGCGATAAAAATATATTCTTTTGCTGATAGAGGAACACGGGTATATTGATTCCAGGTTACTTCAGGCAGCGCGACATGACCCATTACAACAATCTATTCCAGCCCATCGACCTGCGCCACAAAACGCTGAACAACCGTATCGTATTTGGTGCGCACACCGCCAATATGTCTGAGCAGGGACTGCCCGGCGAGCGACATCGGGCCTACTACGAGGAACGAGCTATTGGTGGCGCAGCGATGATCGTGGTCGAACCCATGCCGGTCCACCGTACCGCTGTACTAACACGGGGTAATTTCCGCCACAACGACGATGCTGTTATCCCGCATTTTCGAAAAATAACCGATGCAGTACATGATCAGGGTAGCGTCATTCTGCAACAGCTCTACCATGTGGGGCAACACGGTGATGCCGACTTGTCCTACGCACCGAGCTGGTCACCTTCAGGGATGCCGTCTTACCATGATTCGGATGGTAGCCACCAGATGACGACTCTAGAAATAGAAGAAGTAATTGAAGGGTTTACGCGCGCCGCCATGCGCTGTCAACAGGCCGGTTTTGACGGTGTCGACCTGTTCGCGGCCTATCATGCTTTGCTCGACCAGTTCTGGACACCGTGGTCAAACAAACGCGATGACCAATGGGGTGGGTCACTCGAAAATCGAACCCGTTTATCGATTGCTATTATCAATTCAATTCGACAGGCATGCGGCGAAAATTTTATTATCGGTATGTCGGTGAGCTATTCGGAGCTGACCCCGTTCGCGATGACACTGGACGATTTCCAGGAAATTATAGCGTTGCATGATCAGACTGGAAATCTCGATTACGTCAGCTGCGGGTCGGGCAATTATATCGACTGGGATCGATTAATGCCTACCTTCACCTTCGCTGAAAAACTCGGCGTACCCCTCGCATCAGCATTAAAATCGGTGCTTAAGCATGCTCGCGTCACTGCCGAGAGCCATATCCGCACGCCCGAAAATGCCGACTATGTAATCGCCAGTGGTGATGCCGACCTGGTGTCTATCGTGCGCGGTCAAATTGCCGATCCGCATTTAGCGAATAAAGCACGTGAGAACCGCGACGATGACATTCGCGGTTGTATTTCCTGTAACCAGATGTGCTGGGGCCGGCGTTCGCGTGACTACTGGATCTCCTGTTTGGTAAATCCATCGGCAGGACGTGAATTTGAGTGGGGCGGCGACCGATTTATAGCCACCGACACGCCCAAAAAGGTACTTGTAATCGGTGGTGGCCCTGCCGGCATGGAAGCTGCACGTGTCGCCGCCGAACGCGGTCATCGGGTAACCCTGGCCGAAGCGCTGGGAGATCTCGGCGGCCAGTTTCGGCTCGCAGGTCTCGCCCCCAGACGAGGTCAGATTTCCGATTTAATTGGCTGGTATCTGCGACAATTTGAAAAGCTGGGCGTTGAAGTACAATATTTCACCGCAATGGACGACCAGGACGCGATCCAATTCGGCGCCGATGAAGTGGTAATCGCCACTGGCTCAATGCCAGATGGCTTCGCCAGGCAACGCTGGCTACCGACCGCAGACGAATTGCCCGGCCTCAGCAATGGCAAGATCTGGTGCTGTGAAGAGGTCATGCGCGATCAGGCCGAACTTGGCAAGGAAGTGATTGTGCTCGATGAGGGTGGCAATTGGCGAGGGGCGGGCACCGCCTGGTATCTGGCTGAAAAGGGGCACCAGGTGACTATAGTTACAGCCGATGCATACGTCGGCAAAGAACTCACTCGCACAACCGTCGACTTTCAAATTCGTAGTAATCTGAGAAAAGCCGGCGCACGCTTTATGGTCGAATCGGTGGTCGAACATTGGCATGGTAATAGCGCTGATGTGCGCTCGCTGCTCGACGGCAGCGTTACTCAAGTAGAAGCATCTGCGCTGGTAACCGCGACCACCAATATGGCCTGCAACGATATTGAAATAGCTTTAAGTGAAACCAACACTAAATTCCATGTTATCGGCGATTGCGCGAACCCTCGTTCGGCACCCTATGCGTTTTATGATGGCCGTAAAGTCGGCCTCGGTTTATAGTCAAAAATTAAACCTGAGCACTACGTTCATGCCAATACAACTTTAGATTGTGAGCCCGTCCATCCAGGATTCAACATTCAGGACCTGTCACTTTTTCTACGATCATTTTTTTCGCTTCTAGTATTTTCTCGACGATCATTTTCTACCCTCCTGGCTTCTTGTCTACGATCATTTTCTACGCTCCCGGTATTTTGTCGGCGATCATTTT
>CAXMSP010000072.1:0-4856 GCA_964196225.1 uncultured Gammaproteobacteria bacterium
TGATGGAATTATTCGGTCGTCCGGGGGAGCCCTTTTTCTATCGATCGGGAAATGCTCACTGTACCTGCTAAAAAAGGGCTCCCCCGGACGACCGAATAATTCCATCATCGCGAGATCAGCTTCATGGTCACCGTAATAACAGGCCGGATCATAAATAACCGGATTGCCATCCAGATCAGCTCCCTGGTTGCCACTCCACAGATCGCCGTGCAACAGGGACGGGCGCGGATGATAGGTTTTAAAAAACTTCCCAAGGTTCTCTGCCAGGCGATTACCGGCATCGATCAGGCCGGCATCAAACCCGTTTTGCTGCGCTAGTTCCAGCTGAAATCCCAATCGGTGTTGTCGCCAGAAGTCTATCCAGTCGATGTTGAAGGTATTGTGTTGCGGCGTGCTACCGATGGTATTGTCGCATTCAAACCCGAACTGGTCCTGGAAACAGCAATGCATCGCGGCAACTGCGGTCGCGAATAATCCGGCATCGGCCCGGCCTCCGAGCTCAATGTATTCCATGACGATGTAGGCATAATTATATTCGTGTCCGGTCAGAAACACTTCGGGTACACGGATCGTCTGGCTGTGACGGATTGCGTCAAGCCCGGCTTTTTCAGCGACAAACATCGACAACAGGTCAGCGCGATTAACCTTAACGAAGTACTTATGCACGCCGCACTCGAGCCGGAAAGCCCGGTTGATATCGCCACCGTGGACCGGTACTGCCTGGATATCACCGCCCGAGAATTGCAGTTGTCGTGCCAGCGAAGCACCGAGTGATTGCCATTTCATCGCACCATACGGTACTCGCCTGGCAGCAATCCGTCTAATGACCAGTCGCCGATTCCTGTCCTGACCAGGCGCAGGGTTGGATGCCCGACTGCCGCGGTCATACGCCGCACCTGGCGATTACGCCCCTCCCGGATCTCAATTTGCAGCCACTGTGTCGGGATATTTTTGCGCACACGAATCGGCGGCTCGCGCTGCCAGAGCCAGGCGGGCTCGTCGACAGGCATTACTTTTGCCGGGCGGGTTGGACCATCCTTTAGTTTTACACCCGAGGACAGCGCCAGCAGCGCCTCTGTTTCGGGTATGCCCTCGACCTGCGCGAGGTAGGTTTTCGTTTGCCGGTAACGCGGATTCGAAATTCGCGCCTGCAGCGCGCCGTCGTCGGTCAGGACCATCAAACCCTCGCTGTCGAAATCAAGCCGACCGGCCGCGTAGACTCCCGCGACATCGATGTAGTCGGCCAGTGTACGTTTATTCCCTGACGGGGAAAACTGGCTTAACACCTGGAAGGGTTTGTTGAACAATAATGTCTGGGTCATGTTATTCCGGTCTGGCCACGGCCGCGTCAAGGTAGCTCAGCCAGCGTGTCCTGCGTGCGTTATCAAACGCCTGTTCATGCATTATCCGCTTTAGCTGTACCGCGTCGGCCAGTCGACGCCCGGTATCAACCTGCTGCATCTCTTTAATTTCGTGATTGATCCGGGTTAACTGCAGACTGACATCGAGCAGTGCTTCATGCTCGATTAATGAACGTTGTACATTTCCAGCATAGCGAAACTTCATCTCTCCGACTTCGTGTAGATGTCGTCGCAGATTATCGATGGTGTCGTATTTCTTCAGCAAGCGGGCCGCAGTTTTCAGCCCTATTTCCGGAATTCCCGGGATATTATCAACCTTGTCACCGGTCAGCGCTAATTGATCGGCTATCTGTTCAGGTCGTACTCCATATTTTTTGCAAATCGCGCGATAGTCGAGTTTTTTATCGTCAAGGTAAGCCCACCAGATATCCTGCTTGGTAATTAATTGTGCGAGATCTTTGTCCGCAGTCAAAATTGCAACCGGCAACTGCTCGGATCCGTGGTAATGCGCGAGCGAACCGATCAGGTCATCCGCTTCCCAACGCGTGCTGCTGACGCAGGTAATTCCCAAAGCTTCCACCCATTCCCGACACCAGGCGAACTGGCGCTTCAATTCCACCGGGGCCGGGCTGCGATTCGCCTTGTACTCTGAATAAATCTCCTTACGTGCCGATTTTGACAGACTTTCGTCAAACGCGAACACGAGACGCTGTGGCGCCTGCTCGGTCAGAAGCCGATACACGAAATCGCTGAAACCGACAAAAGCCTGGTTGGGTTGTTGCTGCAGGTTTACCCGCTCTCGCTCCGGGCCATACCAGGCCCTGAAAATGAATATACTGGAATCGATCAGGAATAAACGCATTTAAAAGAGCTTTCACTACAATAAAGGAATAAAGATTTTACAATGGTGTTTGCTATAATCGCGCGCACTAATTTTGAGTTTGTGATTCAATGCTACGCTTTCTTGTCATTTTCATTTCCTTAATTGCGCCTGCTGCGGCCTCGGGCGCCACTTCAGTTAAGCAAGTGCAGCAGTTACTAGAGCAACAAAATTATGTCGACGCTGCCAATGCGGGCGAGCAATTGTTGCAGCAAAGTCCAGAGCATGCGCGCACCCGATTTCTAACCGCCTACGCCTACCAGATGAGCGCACAGACCGACAAGGCGGTAATGCTCTACCAGGACTTGATCATGGATAATCCGGACTTACCCGAGCCGCGCAATAACCTGGCCATGATTTATCTGGCACAAGGCGACTACGATCGCGCCAGTCAACTGCTGGTTGAGGCTCTTAATACCAGCCCCAGTTATGCAACCGCCTACGATAACCTGAGCCAGATATACAAGGGTATCGCCAGCGAGGCGTACCGACGCGCAGTTAGTGAATCGGGTGAGCCGGCAAAATACACGCACAAGATAGAACTCACCGCGCTCACCAACCTGGAAGCAGCGGATGAGGAGCCGATAGTCGAAGAAATCCCCGATGATCAAAAAACCCTGATCAATTTCGCAAACCAGGAAACCCTGTTAATCGAACAGGTCAAGGGTTGGGCAACGGCCTGGAGTGGCAAGGACTTTTCCGCCTACACCGGCTTTTACGCGCCTGAATATCGCGCCAGGTTCGAGTCACATGATCAATGGATCGAGTATCGTCGTAAACGTATCGCGCGCCCGGGAGCGATAAAAGTCGAGGTCAGTGACATACAAATCAAGTGGCGCAGTGAAAATCGAGCTATTATTGATTTCAAACAGGCCTATGATTCAACGCGCTACAGCGATCGCGTCGTGAAACGACTTGGCTTTAGCCGTGTTGACTCGCAATGGAAAATTACCGAGGAGCAGGTATTATCCGTTCTATGAAAAGATTTTTAACATTCCTGCTAGTGCTAGGGTTTCACAGTAGCCTGTTTGCCGGTGATCCACCCGGGAATCGTTACGAACAAAGCCTCCTCGAAACGATCAAGGAAATTCAAAGCCTCGATCACGAACAGGCCTTGAACAGTACCCGTGACCTGATCAAACAGTATCCGCACAGCCGACTCGGACATATGCTTTATGCCGACCTGTTACTGGCCAAGGCCGAACCGTTGACCGAAATCGGCTCAGGCATTGGAACCGATCGTGCGATGCAGGACTTCCGCGACGAAATACGACAGCGCTGGCAACACGATACCAGCCAGGCGCATCAGAACCTGTACCCGGACAACATATTATTCCTGGCCGATGATCAACCCTACGTCATTCTTGTCGATCAACAGAACTCTCGTGTTTACGTCTACCGCAACGAGGGTGGCGATCTGCGGCTTGAAACCGATTATTTCATCACCATCGGTTTGAACGGTTACGGCAAACAAAAACGCGGCGATCAAAAGACCCCGATTGGAATCTATCACGTGACCCGTTACATCGATGGCATGGAACTACCCGATTTATACGGCGAGGGTGCTTTTCCAATCAACTACCCGAACGCCTGGGATGTGCGCAATCAACGCACCGGTGGTGGCATCTGGATTCATGGTACCCCGTCATACACCTATAACCGTTCGCCGAGGGCCAGCAATGGCTGCATCGTGATCAGCAACCCTGATTTTCTACATATCGATAACTACATTCAACCCGCTCTGCATACCCCGGTTGTAGTCGCGGAACAAGTGAACTGGATTAATCGCGAACAGTGGCTGGCCAAGCGCCAGGAAGTTATGCAACTGTTATCCAGCTGGCTTATTGACTGGGAAAGTCTCGATCACGAAAAGTACCGCCGCCACTATTCGCAATCCGGGCTGGATGCTTACGGGCGTGACTTTGCAAGTTGGGATAGTCACAAACGCTGGGTCAACCGCAACAAGACCCGGATCGATGTCGAATACAGCCAGCTCAATGTCTTTAACTATCCCGGTGAAGACAACTTGATGCTAATGCAGTTTGAGCAAAACTATCGCAGCAACAATGTGAATATCGAATCACCTAAGGAACTTTTCTGGCGCAAGAGCGCTGCGAATTGGCAAATTGTCTACGAGGGTAATCGTACCTTTCCAGTTCCCGAAATCACTGTCGTCGAAAACTAGCACGAGATCACACCATGTCCGAAGCGCAGGAACTTGCGACCCATATCGTCGACCTGCTGGATTCGTTCGGGCCCTGTGAAGCCAGGCGTATGTTTGGCGGCTTCGGCATTTTTCACCAGAGATTGATGTTTGCTTTAATTGCCGGCGGCAGCCTCTATCTCAAGGCTGACGATAAAACCCGCGAACTGTTTGCAGCCGAAGGTTCTGAAGCATTCAGCTACTATAAGAAAGAAAAGGAATACCGACTTTCCTACTATCTTGCACCCGAGGAATTTTTTGAAGACCCGCAAGCCTGCCTGTACTGGGCACGACTTGCGTTCGACGCCGCGTTGCGAAATCCACTCAAAAAAAATAAAAGGCAGAAGTCATGATCGAATGGATAGCCGTAGCCGCAATCATCGCAGCAATCGTATACGCCATTACCATCTAT
>CAXMSP010000073.1:0-7541 GCA_964196225.1 uncultured Gammaproteobacteria bacterium
GCACCGATGCCTTCCAGGAGGTAGACGCCGTCGGGGTTACGCGACCTTGCGTCAAGCATAACTTCCTGGTCAAGGATTTGAATAAGCTGGCAGAGACCCTGAAAAAAGCATTTTATGTCGCCACTACCGGTCGTCCAGGCCCCGTGGTCGTTGATATTCCAAAAGATATTACCGCTCCGCATATCAAGATCCCTTACCAGTACCCGGAAAAGATCGAATTACGCTCTTACAACCCCAACTTCAAGGGTCACCCCCGCCAGATCAAGCGCGCGGTCGAGTTGCTGCTCAATGCCAGGCGGCCAATGATTTATACCGGTGGTGGCATCATTCTAGATAATGCCTCCGAGGAGCTGCGCACCTTCGTACGTAAGCTCGGGTATCCAATCACACAAACCCTGATGGGCCTCGGGGCCTTTCCGGGAACTGATCCCCAGTTCATCGGCATGCTCGGCATGCACGGCACCTACGAAGCCAACATGGCGATGCACGAATGCGATGTTTTAATTTGTATCGGGGCACGTTTCGACGATCGGATTACCGGCGTAATCAGCAAGTTCTGCCCCTATGCGCAAGTTATTCATATCGATATCGACCCGGCCTCGATTTCCAAAACGATTAACGCCGACATCCCCATCGTCGGGGGCGCAAAACAGGTGCTTACCGAAATGATAAAGCAGCTTGATCAGACCGAGCTTAAAGTCGACAAAACTGCGCTCGATGCCTGGTGGAAAACGATCAAGTCATGGCAGTCGCAAAACAGCTTCGCTTACGAACAAAAGAAAGGGGTGATTCAGCCGCAGGCGGCGATCGAGGAACTGTATAAAGTCACCAAGGGCGATGCCTATATCACCTCGGATGTCGGTCAGCACCAGATGTATGCCGCACAGTTCTACCATTTCGATGAACCGCGTCGCTGGATAAATTCCGGGGGACTCGGCACCATGGGCTTTGGGCTTCCCGCGGCAATGGGGGTCAAACTCGCTTTCCCCGATAAGGACGTTGCCTGCGTTACCGGCGAAGGCAGTATCCAGATGTGCATCCAGGAACTGTCGACCTGCCTGCAATACAACACTCCGGTCAAGATCATTAACCTTAACAACCGCTATCTCGGCATGGTGCGCCAGTGGCAGGAATTTTTCTATGAAAAACGCTATTCGCACGTTTACATGGATTCACTGCCCGATTTTGTCAAGCTGGCCGAGGCCTACGGACATGTCGGTATTCTCGTCGATAACCCCGACGATTTGCATGATGCGATGGTAGAAGCCTTCAAACTGAAAGACAGAACAGTATTTCTCGACATCATTACCGACCAGGAAGCCAATGTTTACCCGATGATTTCGGCAGGCAAGGCCCATAACGAAATGGATATCTCCCCGCTGCAGCAAAAGGTGCAGGCGTCACTTAAGGCGAAGGGAGAACTGGTATAATGCGACACATTATTTCTCTGCTGGTCGAAAATGAGGCCGGCGCACTGTCTCGTATTTCCGGTTTGTTTTCCGCGCGCGGCTATAACATCGAATCGCTGACGGTAGCCACCACGGAAGACCAGACGCTTTCACGCATGACGATTATTACGACTGGCTCGGATCGCATCATCGAGCAGATTACCAAGCAGCTCAATAAGCTGGTTGACGTGGTCAAGCTGCAGGACTTTACCGAAGGTAATTTCATCGAACGTGAAATGATGTTCGTCAAGGTCAAGGCCGATGGCGAATCCCAACGTGCCGAGGTAAAGCGTCTCTCGGATATATTCCGCGCACGCATCATTGACGTCACCGATACCACGTTCTGCATCGAGTTGACCGGTGCCGGCGACAAGCTCGACGCGTACATCAGGGCCATGCACGAAAACAACATCGTCGAGGTGGTACGCTCCGGTTCCATGGGCATCATGCGTGGCGAAAGAGCACTTACCCTGTAAAGGTGCCCACAAATTATTCTTGATAACAACACACCAACCAAATCTGTGACACGAGGCAGTTATGAACATTTATTACGATAAGGATTGCGATTTATCCATCATCCAGGGCAAGAAGGTTACCGTTGTCGGTTATGGTTCTCAGGGCCATGCGCACGCCAATAATCTCAAGGATTCCGGTGTTGACGTTACCGTTGCACTGCGCGAGGGCTCGGCTTCGGCCGCCAAGGCCGAGGCAGCAGGCCTGACCGTCAAAAACACCGCCGATGCCATCCGCGAGGCCGATGTCGTCATGATTCTGACCCCGGACGAATTCCAGAACGCTCTTTACGTCAATGAAATCGAACCCAATATCAAGCAGGGTGCGGCGATGGCTTTCGCCCATGGTTTCGCAATTCACTACAACCAGGTCGTGCCACGCGCCGATCTCGACGTCATCATGATTGCACCCAAGGCGCCCGGACATACGGTACGCTCCGAGTTTGTCAAAGGCGGTGGTATCCCGGATTTAATTGCAATCCAGCAGGATGCCTCGGGCATGGCGAAAGAACTGGCGCTATCCTATGCCGCCGGCATCGGTGGCGGTCGCACTGCAATCATCGAAACGACCTTCAGAGACGAAACTGAAACCGATCTGTTTGGTGAGCAAACCGTGCTCTGTGGTGGCACCATCGAACTGGTCAAGGCTGGATTCGAAACCCTGGTCGAGGCCGGATACGCGCCCGAGCTCGCCTATTTCGAATGCCTGCACGAGCTCAAGTTAATCGTCGATTTGATCCATGAAGGCGGCATCGCCAATATGAATTACTCGATTTCAAATAATGCCGAGTATGGTGAATACACCACTGGCCCGAAAATCATCAACGAGGAAAGCCGCTGGGCGATGAAAGAATGCCTGGACGATATACAAAGCGGCGCCTATGCGAAAAAGTTTATTACCGAAGGCCAGTCCAACTATCCCGAAATGACGGCGTGGCGTCGCAATAACGCAGCCCATCAGATCGAGCAGGTGGGAGCCCAGCTGCGCACGATGATGCCCTGGCTTAGCGCCAATGCATTAGTGGATAAATCCAAGAACTAGTAGGATTAATGGGCACCTGGTGCCCGTCATATAACGATGGATGACAGTAACCCGAAAGAAGTTCGCAAGAGCATGGGCAAGGGTATTTACCTATTGCCCAATATGTTCACCACGGGCGCACTATTTGCCGGGTTTTACGCGATCATCGCGGCCATGAATGGGCGTTTTGAAATTGCTGCAATCGCAATTTTCCTGGCAGGTTTGCTCGACGGACTCGATGGTCGCGTGGCTCGCCTGACCAATACTCAATCTGCTTTTGGCGCCGAGTACGACAGCCTCTCTGACATGGTCTCATTCGGTGTCGCGCCAGCTTTAATCATGTACCTGTGGTCCCTGGTACATCTGCGCGATGTATCGGTGTTCATGGGTAAGCTCGGCTGGCTGGCCGCGTTCATTTATGCGACCTCTACCGCACTGCGCCTGGCGCGATTTAATACCCAGATCGGCGTCGCCGACAAACGCTATTTTCAGGGCCTCGCCAGTCCGGCAGCGGCAGCCGTGGTCATGGGTGCGGTCTGGGTTTGTGAAAGCTACGATATAATTGGCCAGGACGTGGTATACGCAGCGCTGGTGCTGACCATAGCGGCCGGCATATTGATGGTTTCCAGGTTCTCCTATTACAGCTTCAAGGATTTCGATTTACGCGAACGCGTTCCCTTCGTATCACTGCTGGCGGTAGTGCTGGTCTTTGTTTTTCTATCGATAGAAACGGCGACCGTACTGTTTTCCTTCTTTTTCCTGTATATGTTGTCAGGCCCGATCGTTTCTTTATTCCGCTGGAATCGAAAGCGAATGCGCCTGGCTGAGTCTAAACAGGATACAACTCCAGGCTCGTAAGTCGGAGATTTTGCTTGGCAAGCTCGCCAGAGTTGGCTATATTCCTTTTTATGCAATCACAGTACGCTAGTTCTCAATTAACATCTCCAGCCCGCCTGGATCTCCTGCCTGCGTACCTGCTGCTATCTCTGCTACTCGCTCTGCTGCCGTAAGGCAGATCACAGAACTCCTGACGAGGGCAAACGTAAACAACACCCAATATATTTAACGTTTAGACAAACGAGATAGCCATGAGCAAAGACAAATTAATCATTTTTGACACCACGCTGCGTGATGGTGAGCAGAGTCCCGGCGCGTCCATGACGCGTGACGAAAAAGTTCGTATCGCACGGGCGCTGGAATTGATGAAAGTCGACATTATCGAAGCCGGTTTTCCGATTGCGAGCGAAGGTGATTTCGAATCGGTCAAGGCCGTTGCCAAAATCATAAAGGACAGTACCGTTTGCGGTCTTGCACGAGCCAAGCAAGTTGATATCGAACGCGCAGGCGACGCCATCAAGCCCGCCAATTCGGGGCGGATTCATACTTTTCTGGCCACCTCCCCGATCCACATGGAACACAAACTGCGGATGACTCCCGACCAGGTGGTTGATGCCGCCGTAGCCTCGGTTCGCATGGCGCGGCAGTACACCGATGATGTCGAGTTTTCTCCAGAAGATGCGGGGCGCTCCGAACCTGATTTTCTGTGCCGCGTCATCGAGGCTGTAATCGCAGAAGGCGCGACCACGATCAATATCCCCGATACCGTGGGTTACAATGTGCCACATCAGTTCGGTGATTTAATCCGAGACTTGATGGAACGCATTCCAAACTCGGATAAGGCAGTTTTCTCTGTGCATTGCCACAATGACCTGGGGCTTGCGGTCGGTAATTCATTGTCGGCCGTGCTGCACGGTGCGCGCCAGGTTGAATGTACAATAAACGGCCTCGGTGAACGTGCCGGTAACGCATCGTTGGAGGAAATCGTCATGGCGGTGCGGACCCGCCAGGATATATTCCCCTGCGATACCGACCTCGATACTACACAGATCATGAACTGTTCAAAAATGGTTTCGGGAATAACAGGTTTCACGGTGCAGCCAAATAAGGCCATTGTCGGTGCCAATGCATTCGCACATGAATCCGGCATCCACCAGGATGGCGTTTTGAAATCACGCGAGACTTACGAAATCATGCGTGCCCAGGATGTTGGCTGGTCGACTAACAAGCTGGTCCTCGGCAAACATTCAGGCCGCAATGCCTTTAAATCGCGCATGGCGGAGCTGAATATCGAGTTCAATTCAGAGGAAGAACTTAACGAGGTGTTTACCCGTTTCAAGACCCTGGCAGACAAGAAGCACGATATCTTCGATGAAGATCTGTTAGCGCTGGTTAACGAAGCCGCCCTTGAAACCGAAAACGAAACCATCAAACTCGTGAGCCTTAAGGTTTGCTGCGAAACCGGTGAAACTCCCTGTGCCACGATGACGCTGAATATCGACGGTACCGAGCAGCAGGCCGAGGCCAATGGCGATGGACCGGTGGACGCGTGTTTCAAGGCAATCGAAAAGTTAACCGAAACCGGCGTCAATCTGCAGCTTTATTCGGTCAACGCGATTACGACCGGGACTGACTCCCAGGGCGAGGTTACCGTCAGGGTTGAGAAAGACGGGCGGGTTATCAATGGCCAGGGCGCCGATACGGATATCGTCATTGCCTCGGCAAAGTCCTATATCAATGCCCTGAATAAAGTAATCAACAGTGCCGATCGCACTCATCCCCAACTGGGAGATGTGTAAACGTCGATGTTAACCGAGCGGCAACAACACTGCCTTAAGGGAATCGGCATTCAGTCATGGAGTGAACGTACTGCCACCCTCGACAACAGGCCTGCAACCGGGCCTGTTGTCGAAATTGCTAGCGAACCAGTACCGCAAGCAGTAGAAAATGCCGTCGTCAGATCGCCGCAGGAAGTTCCCGCGGAAAATCCTGTTACCCGGACCCCTGCCCCGACAAGTTTCGATTCCTGGGATTCGCTCATCGATGCCATTCATGGTTGCAATGCCTGTGAGCTCGCGCATAACTGCACCCAGAAAGTACCCGGAGTCGGTGATCGGCAGGCTGACCTTTTGATCGTTGGTGAAGGCCCCGGACACGATGAAGACATCCGTGGCGAACCTTTCGTCGGACGCTCGGGGCAACTGCTAGACCGCATGCTGGCAGCAATCGGTATCGCGCGAGAACAGGTCTACATTACCAATATCGTCAAATGTCGTCCACCCAACAATCGTGACCCGAAACAGGATGAAGCACAACAATGCCGCGCCTACCTGGAGGCACAAATAGAACAGATTGCGCCTAAGGTAATTCTCTCGGTGGGTCGTGTATCCGCCCATAATCTGCTCGGCAGCAATCAACCGGTTGGCAAGCTGATCCCGCAATTGCATAAACTGCCCGGAACCGAAATTCCGCTTAAAGTCACCTACCATCCGGCCTACCTGTTGCGCAACCCTTCAGCCAAGGCCATCGCCTGGCAGGACTTAAAACTGCTACACCAAATGCTGCGATGAAAGATTCCGAGCTGTGGTTTCGGCGGATGGCCCTCGCCGACATAAGATGGGTCATGAAGGTCGAGCGTGAGGTATACCAGTTCCCATGGACTGATAAAATCTTCAATGATTGTATTCGCGTCGGCTACTACTGCTGGCTGGCGTTGCAACAGCAAAACATTGTCGGCCACGCGGTCATCAGCGTTACGGCGGGAGAGAGCCACATGCTCAACCTGTCGATTGCCAGGGAACATCAACGCAAAGGCTACGCCGGGCAGTTTATCGAGTTTCTGATTGATGAGGCCCGCGAGAGGAAGGCACAAACGATGTTACTCGAAGTGCGTCCTAGCAATACCGCGGCGATAAGTTGCTATAATTCGGCGGGCTTTAACGAAATCGGATGCCGCAAAGACTACTACCCTGCACCCGAAGGTCGCGAGGATGCCCTGCTGTTTGCGAGACATATTTCACAACCGGCCGATGTGCACAACAGTTAGCCGCCCTTTCTAGTAAATTTGGAAGTTATAGATGTCAGATATTGACGAAATGCGTCGACGCCGCACCTTTGCGATTATTTCGCACCCGGACGCCGGCAAGACAACCGTTACCGAGAAGCTGTTATTGTTCGGCAAGGCGATACAGATGGCGGGAACCGTGAAGAGTCGTAAGGCTTCCCGGCACGCCACTTCTGACTGGATGGAGCTCGAAAAGCAGCGCGGCATTTCGGTCACTTCATCGGTCATGCAATTTCCCTATCGCGACATCATTATCAACCTGCTCGATACACCCGGCCACGAGGATTTTTCGGAGGACACTTATCGAACCCTGACCGCGGTTGACTCTGCCCTCATGGTCATTGACTGCGCCAAGGGAGTCGAGGTACGCACCATCAAACTGATGGAAGTCTGCCGACTGCGCGATACGCCAATTATCACTTTCATTAACAAGCTCGATCGCGAAGGTCGTGATCCGATCGACTTGCTGGACGAAGTTGAGGACGTGCTCAAGATTCGCTGCGCACCGATCACCTGGCCAATCGGTATGGGGAAAAATCTAAAGGGCGTTTTCCATTTGCTCAACGACTCGGTGCACATGTTTTCTGCGAGTGATGCGGAAAAGATATCGTCCGGCGAAGTCATAGAGGGTCTGGATAATCCAAGAATTGACGACCTGC
>CAXMSP010000074.1:0-8720 GCA_964196225.1 uncultured Gammaproteobacteria bacterium
GCCATAAAACAGAACCTTAGCGTCGATGCCAGGCGGATCAGCATAAACTACCTGCGTAACCAGGTAGCCGAAAAACCCCGTTCCTGATGGTGCCAGAACTGGTATACCCCTACGGACCGCCAGTTACGGGAGGTGTGCTGAAATCAAGGCCGGGTGATTTCGAGGTTAGCGAAGAACTGGGATTTGAGCCGACCGGCGAGGGTGAGCATCTTTTCCTGCTGGTTGAAAAGAGCGGACTGAGCACGCATGAGCTCAACGCCCGGGTTGCCCGCGATTACTCGCTCGATCCCAGGCATATCGGTTATAGCGGGCTCAAGGATAAACATGCACTCACGCGTCAATGGTTGAGTTTGCATATGCCAGGTAAAACACCACCAGCCGAGCTGTTCAAGGGTGATGGATACCAGGTTTTAAGGCAGGCCAGTCATAACCGGAAGCTGCGACCGGGAACCCACAAGTACAACTCTTTCGAGGTACATATACGTGAGGTCAGTGACTTTCCCGATCATACCAGAGAGCAAATAAGTGCCGTCACGAGGCAGGGATTTGCGAATTATTTTGGGGCGCAACGATTTGGTCGCCAACAGGATAACGTCAGACAGGCGCTCGAACAGTTACCCAGGCGCCGGTTGAAACGTTCGCGTAAGAGTATGTTGTTGTCATCGCTGCGCAGCTACCTGTTTAATCGAATTCTGGCGCAGCGTATCAGCCTTGGCCATTGGGACCTGCCGCTGGAAGGGGATGTTTTTATGTTGCGAGGAAATCGCTCGATCTTCTCCGAAACACTCGACGACAGGCTTGTTGAAAGATTTAGAACACTGGATATCTCGAATACCGCGAGTCTTTACGGCACCGGCCAACATTTATTGACGGGCGAACCCCAGGCGATCGAAGCGCAGGTTTTTGCTGAATGTGACGCTATTACCAGCTGTCTCGATCAGCAGGGAGCTAAGCTGCAAATGCGCGCCTTACGTGCAATTGTCGATAACTTCAGTTACGACTACGATGCCGAGGATCAATCCCTGCTATTGAAACTGGATCTGCCGGCTGGATGCTATGTGACCACTGTGCTTGGTCATTTCATTGAACTTCAGGATGCAAGTTAAGCGCTTTTTCGATAGACACAGAACCAGCCTTCGGGGTCGCGATCTTTATAGTAGCTATCCATTTCGCAACTGACAGGGCTGGCGATGCCCGTTGCGGCCAAGGCTGCCAGTTTTTCTTCAAAACCCATCGATGTCCAGAGATCCTGGTGGATGGTGCAGGCCAGAATGCCGCCCGGTTTCAGAATTCGAAATATTTCATCCAGCGGTTCCGGACCGACGTGACCATGGGTAAATGTCCCTGATGAAATAGCCGCGTCATAACTCTCGTCGTTGCGTTCCAGCGCCTGATTAACATCGCCAACCAGAAGTTCACGGTAAATGCCACGTTCGCTGGCAACACGTACCATATCGGGTGAGAGGTCGATTCCGTCGAGATTGGTATAACCTTTTTCGGCGAGGAACACGCAGGTTAAGCCGGTGCCGCAACCGATATCGAATACCGTTGATTGGGTATCGGGTAGATACTGGATTAGCTGTTGCGCAATTTTTGTCGGTGACGTATAGCCAAGCTCGTCGAGCATCTGGTGATCATAATCCGCGGCCCACTTGCGGTAGAAATCGACCATGCTGGCCTCATCGTCGAGATGATAGGCAGCATCGACGAATTCACTGGGTCCTTTGGGTTCGGGCATGTTTTTAAGCCGTCAAATGCTGGCTAGTATGGTTTGGGCATCGCTGACTTCGAATTGTTTTGGTGCCTCGATATTGAGTACCTCGACCACGTTGTCGTTGATTACCATCGCATAACGCTGCGAGCGAATTCCCATACCAGTAGCATCGAGGTCCAGTTCGAGCCCAACGGCACGAGTGAAATGGGCACTACCATCGGCGATCATCATGACCCTGTCATCGGCGTTATGTTGTTTGCCCCAGGCATCCATGACAAAAGCGTCATTGACTGAAAGGCATACAATCAGATCTATGCCTTTGGCAAACAACTCGTCCGAGGCAACGACATAGCCTGGTAGATGCGATGCAGAGCAGGTTGGCGTGTAGGCGCCGGGAAGTGCAAACAGAGCGACTTTTTTACCACCGAAGAGGTCTTCGCTGTTAATCGTTTCTACTCCGCTATCGGCCATATGCTGTAAATCGACCGCAGGTATTTTGTCGCCAACCTGGATTGCCATATTTGTCTCCTTTTTGTTAAATTGCAAAACCGTGATACTACATTGAAACCTGATTTTTCCCAACGATAATGGATACCTTGATGCAGCAACCAAACTTGCTCAAACACCGCGGCCACTGGATCTTTGATCTGGATGGTACCCTGACCGTAAGCGCGCACGATTTTGATCACATTCGACGCGAACTGGGACTGGCGCCGGAAACCCCGATCCTCGAGGCACTTCACGCAATGCCGGAAAACGAGGCCGCACCATTATGGGAGTCTTTGAATGAACTTGAATTTTACTACGCCGGGCAGGCATCGGTGATGCTGGGGGCAAGCGAACTATTGCAGAAACTGCATGATGGTGGGCGCCAGCTGGCAATTCTGACGCGCAATACCATGCCGGTTGTCGAACAGACCTTGCAGGCCTGCGAGATAGACCACTTTTTTCCGCTGGATCATATTCTGGATCGTGACTCCTGCCTTCCGAAACCCTCACCCGACGGCGTTAAGCGCTTGTTGAATTTCTGGAAGGCTGATGCCGAAGATACGGTCATGGTCGGCGATTACCTGTATGATCTCGAGGCTGGTAAGGGTGCCGGTGTAGCGACGGTACATTTAGACACCCGTGGCAATGTAGACTGGTCTGAATTCACCGATATCCGGGTCGAAGAGCTGGGCGAGATAATCGAGTACATATGAACAGAATAATGAGGCTGATTCCGATTGGGGTCGTGGTGTTAATTTTGGCGGGTTGTTCTGAAAAGGACTTGCGGCAAGCTTATGAAATCGTTAGCGCGAGTGCCGAAGAAGTACCATTGACCAATTCGGAGGTTGTGGCGGCTCTAAAGGATTCGCTATCGCGAGGAATCTCGAAAGGGGCGAATATCGCGTCGGCCAAGGATGGTTATTACGGTAACCCGCGGCTTAAAATCGAATTTCCCTCCGAGGTGCGCAAAGTGGAAGAGGCACTGCGCAAAATCGGGTTCGGCAAGGATGTCGATCGCTTTGTCATGCAACTGAACCGCAGTGCAGAAAAAGCCGCGGCTAAATCCAAGCCGATTTTCATAAAAGCGATTACCTCGATGACCATTCGGGATGCTTTTGATATTTTAAACGGCGCCGAGGATGCCGCGACACAGTACCTGATCCGTACCACGGGAGACGATTTGCGCGAGCAATTCCTGCCTGTTGTCAGTGACACGCTGCAGGAAACCAGTGCCACTCGATATTACGGTGATATTGTCAATAAATATAACCAGCTTCCACTTGTGAGCGATGTTGATCCGGATCTCGAGGCTTATGCTACCGACAGGGCGATAGCGGGCCTGTTTGTATTAATCGCGGACGAAGAAGCCAGTATCCGTGCCAATCCGGGTGCGCGCACCACCAAACTATTGCGTCGTGTGTTTGGGAGCCTCGATTAGCTCAGGAGGTAATTTCGGAATGCCACCCGAATACGATGTTTTTCCAGGGTGTTACGTCACTCTTTGATCGCAATCGTTCCAACGACAGGCTGCTCCAGATTCAGGTAATCGCCACAATCCATGCGCATAACCTGTTCGTGCGAACCGGCATTAAAGCAAAGATCGTCCACTTCGGTCACCATTGCGTCGACGAATACCCGTATGCCGTAGAGCGACCCGAACGGGGGCATGGCACCGACCTCGCAATCTGGAAATAACGCCCTGAATTCATCCTCGGTGGCTAGTCGGGCCGTGTCTGCACCTGAAAGGCCCCTGAGTGCGGCGATATCCACGTGGCGGGATGCCGATACTACCGCCATAACTTTTTCACCATCCAGATCAACGATGATCGTTTTCGCAAACTCGCGCCTGGGCACGAAAGTCGAGGCCGCGGTTTCGCGAGCCGTATAAGCAGGTGAATGGTTTATACTGATATATTTGATATTGCCTTGGTCCAGTATTTGTTTCAATTTTTGCGCAGGCATGGGTTTAATACTCCACTAAACTTGATATCTGAAGCATTGCAGAAAAATCTTCCAGACAAACTGACCGATATCAAAATGTTTGGTTAAATTCTCCGTTGCGCACACAGGTTAGTACGTTTAGTTATTGGAAATTCAGCGATATAAGGTATGTATTCTGGGATCCTGGAACGCACGATAGGCTATCGTGTGGATACTATCGTGCTTGATAAGGGCACACTGTTAAAGCAGGTTGGCAATTTTTAGCTGCTGTTTGCTGATTGCGTCGTAGGGCTCGTTACGTGTCCTGTCGTGCACCTGCATTCGATAGTTAACAAACGTCTCGGCATCTTCATAATGCATGAATGGATTGCCTTCAAGCTGGTCGGCCAGGGTGCAGGTTTCCTTCACCGAATAATTGTGGCCCGGGTGGATGAGCATATCCTGTGGCAAACGCTGTTTCATGTCTTTCAGTGTCTCGAACATGTGCTCGGGGTTGCCGCCGCTCATATCGCACCGCCCACAGCCGAACACGAAAAGCGTATCACCGGTAATGATTTCATTGCCGAGTTGATAGCATGCGGAACCGGGCGTGTGCCCGGGGGTATGTAAAATCTTGATCGTGGTCTCGCCAAGTGTTAGTTCATCTCCACCATGGTGCAGGCTCGGTTTGTCAAGTTCGTGTGCCCAGAATTCATACTCCGGTTTAAGCAGGTGTACCTCGGCATTGGCGTGGTTCAACAGTTCCTCGATACCATTGATGTGGTCATTGTGGCTATGGGTCAGCAAAATATCGGTAATATTGAGATTGTGCTGATTGGCGCGGGCGACTATTTGACCGACTTCCCAGGCCGGGTCTACGACCGCACAGCGATGGCTGGCAATATCCTCGATCAGGTAAACGAAATTTTCCATGGGCCCCAATTCCATTGAGTGCACTTTAAATCCAGAATCTGACATGATTTGCCTCCAGTTTTGATGCTCGCATTATACGCTTGTGCTGGATTTTTGCGCGATTTCTAAAGACAATACGCACCTCTTTAAGGCTTGGTGTTCCAGGCCAGATTGCAACAGGAAAAACATGAGTAAAACAACGGTAAACAAAGTGGTGCTGGCCTACTCGGGCGGCCTTGATACCTCGGTTATCCTTAAGTGGTTGGAAGATGAATACGAGTGTGAGGTTGTTACCTTCACTGCAGACATTGGCCAGGGAGAGGAGCTCGAACCGGCTCGTATCAAGGCCGAAAAATACGGGGTCAAGGAGATATACATCGAAGACCTGCAGGAGGAATTCGTGCGTGATTTCGTATACCCGATGTTTCGCGCTAACACGGTTTACGAAGGCGAGTACCTGCTGGGTACTTCCATAGCGCGGCCCCTGATCGCGAAGCGCCTGGTCGAAATTGCGGCTGAAACCGGTGCCGACGCGGTATCGCATGGTGCCACTGGCAAAGGTAACGACCAGGTCCGATTCGAGCTCGGCGCCTACGCGCTCAGCCCCGATATTCGTGTGATTGCGCCCTGGCGTGAATGGGATTTGAACTCGCGCGAAAGCCTGCTTGCCTATGCCGATGCTGCTGGCATTGCGATCGAAAAGAAAAAAGCAGGCAAGTCTCCGTATTCTATGGATGCTAACCTGTTGCATATTTCCTACGAAGGCGGAGAACTGGAAGATCCATGGTTCGAGGCACAGGACGACATGTGGCAACGCTCCGTATCCCCCGAACAGGCGCCGGATAAACCGACCTACCTGGAACTCGGGTTTGAAAACGGAGACATTGTTTCGATCGATGGAGAGCGCTTGAATCCTGCACAGGTACTAACACGTCTTAACCAGGAGGGTGGTGCCCACGGTATAGGTCGCCTGGATATCGTTGAAAACCGCTATGTCGGTATGAAGTCGCGCGGTTGTTACGAAACCCCGGGCGGCAGCATCATGCTCAAAGCCCACCGTGGAATCGAGTCGATTACGCTCGATCGCGAGGTCGCGCATCTGAAAGATGAATTGATGCCTAAATATGCTCACCTGATCTACAACGGATACTGGTGGAGTCCCGAGCGTGAGATGCTGCAGCAAATGATCGATGCGTCGCAGGTGACGGTTAACGGTGAAGTTCGGGTCAAGCTGTTCAAGGGTTCGGTCAGCGTGGTGGGCCGAAAATCCGCCACCAATAGCCTTTTTGATGAAGCGATAGTTACCTTCGAAGATGATCGCGGTGCTTATAATCAAAAAGACGCCGAGGGCTTTATCAAGCTAAATGCGCTGCGGATGCGTATCGCTGGAAAAAAATGAACCCGGCACCGCAGCAGGTAATTCTGGTCTGCCTGCTATTGGGCATGCTTGTCGCATGCTCTTCTTCAACCGAAGATGATGAAATATCCAGGGGCCAGAAGTACTACTTTCTCGAATCTCTGAAACAGGTGGAAGCTGGTGGCAGACAATTACAGTCACCTGACCTCGGACAGGCAGAGCTTGTGCAGGCACTTACCATGCTCGATCAAGGACTCAAACTTGCGTTCCAGGTCGAGCGAAAATTTCTGGATGAGCTGGATCTTCGCCTGGGTAAAAACTTTCAGCGATATTTCATCAAGGGCATTGAAAATTATCGAGTCGGAATCGAGGCCGGTGATGAAGCGCAACAGCAGGAAGGTTTGAAGTTGCTGGCTAGATGGGCCGATTTCTGGAACGCCGAGCGCGAGGCGATCGAAGCCAGGTTGAATCCCGGCTAGCGCAGAACTAAAAACCTTCATCGAGGTTCGAAATGGGGCAGGTTCGTAGCCTAAAAGGCTTTGTTACAGGTCGCGTGCAGGGCGTAGGTTTCCGTTACTTCGTCATGCGTCATGCACAAGCTCGGAATCTTTGCGGTTACGTGCGTAACCTGGATGATGGCCGCGTCGAGTTTTTTCTGCATGGCGACGCGAATTCAGTTGCGACCGTAACTGAAAATATCCGCGTCGGCCCTCCTCATGCAATAGTAGACGACCTGGAGTTTGAAGAAACGGACCAGGCCCCGCTCACATCCGGGTTCGTTATTCGTTAGCCCTGGCAAGACAGGGTGGTTGATGCTGGTAAGCCGTGCCCTGCAGTTACTCATGCTGAAGGCGAGCCTGAACCTGCGCCAGCCCGTCATCGTCAACCTCGACGCTAAAATCGATCGGACGGCAGCAAACCTCACAATCCTCGATGTATTCCTGGGTTTCGATCGAACCATCGACCAGCAGCGTGATTTCTTCCCAGCAATAAGGGCACTGCAACGCTACCTCTATGAGCTGATTGATCACTGGTCGGGGAGTATGCGCAGGATGCGGCCGCTGTCGGTGGAGAAGTAAATCCAGCCCTCGGGGCTTGTGACCAGGGCACGAATGCGTTCATTCAGATCTTCAAGCAATCGTTCTTCGTTGACTACCTGGCCAGATGAAGATAACTCGATTCGGTTTAAATGACGCAGTTTGAGTGCGCCTGCAAACAGGTTGCCACGCCACTCGGGAAAGGCTTTGCCACGGTACATCACCAGGCTGCCTGGCGCGATCGATGGAATATAAACCTTGCGTGGCTGTTCCATGCCCGGCTTACTGGTTCCCTCACCAACCGCTACCGGTCCCCAGTATTCCTTGCCATGGCTGATGACCGGCCAGCCATAGTTTCGTGCCTCGGTGATGAGATTGATTTCATCGCCTCCCCGGGGGCCATGTTCGATCTCCCATAATCGAGAGGTTGGTACATCAAATACCAGTCCCTGGGGATTACGATGACCGAAACTCCAGACTTCTGCGCGAGTCCCCGCATTATTAAAAAAAGGATTATCTGCTGGAATGCTGCCATCAAGATTCAGGCGTATTATTGAACCTATATGATTGCTCAGGTCCTGTGCCATGGGGCGCTTACCACGATCCCCGACACCGAAAAAAACATGGCCGTCGTCGTCAAAGGCGATGCGACTGCCAAAGTGCTTTCGCGCATCGGTTGCAGAATCGGTGACCAGTAAATCCTGCCAGTCGACCAGTCGGCTCTGATCCAGACGCGCTCGCGCGAGCGTGGTTGCTGCCTCGCCCTTAGAGCGCTTGCTGTAGGTAAAGTAAATCCAGCCCTCGCGTTCATAATTGGGCCCGACTGCTACATCAAGCATACCACCCTGGCCTTCGGCGACGACTTCGGGTGTGCCATCGAGATCAACAGAGACCATTTTTTTAATGTCGATCAGGAGTATGCGGCCCGCTCGTTCGGTGACCAGGAGTTGGTGCGGGGATATAAATTCAATGCCCCAGGGGACACCCAGGCCATTGACTAGCTCTTCAACGAGAATTCCGGGGTAGCCCTGCTCGATTTCGCGTAACTGTTGCGCTGCCAAGGGGGTTGCGGCAATGCAGGCAAGTACCATGGCCAGGCAACGTGAAAGGGGTCGGATTAACATAAACATGGCTTTACAGTACAAAAGCTGCACGCATAATACCAGAGCGATAATTGAGCCCAAAATCTCTTGCGAACAATGGTACTGATTGCTGATGCAGGATAAGGATTCGCCCGTTACCTCCGACCTGGTGTTAATCGGGGGCGGGCACAGCCATTTGTTTGTGCTCA
>CAXMSP010000075.1:0-6883 GCA_964196225.1 uncultured Gammaproteobacteria bacterium
AGCTCTATTTCGTATAATCGCGGGCCTGATTTTATAGTCGCGTAGCTCAGTTGGTTAGAGCACCACCTTGACATGGTGGGGGTCGGTGGTTCGAATCCACTCGCGACTACCATTTATGGTTGGCGCGAGTGCGCAGTTGCAGTGGTTCGACAAATTTGCCGGGAGCAAATTTGGACGTCCGCAGGACGGCCCGAAGGGCGGAGGACAGGATGTCCGACACAATCCACTCGCGACTACCAATTTTTTTATCAAGTGGCCTTTGGTAGGGGTCACCACTGGAGAAACAGCATGCCTCAGATTACTCTTCCGGACGGATCTCAACGCGATTTTGATAAATCGGTATCGGTAATGGATATTGCCAATGATATCGGTCCCGGGCTTGCCCGCGCGACGCTCGCGGGCAAGGTCGACGGTGAACTGGTAGATGCGGCTTACCTGGTCGAACAAGATGCCAGGGTCGCAATCGTTACCAACCGGGATAGTGAAGCACTCGAATTACTGCGCCACGACGCCGCGCATGTCATGGCGCAGGCGGTGCAGGAACTCTACCCAGGCACCCAGGTGACGATTGGTCCCGCGATCGAAGATGGTTTTTATTACGATTTTGCGCGGCAGGAACCATTCACACCCGAAGATCTGGTCGAAATTGAAAAGCGCATGCACGAAATCGTCAAGCGTGATTTGCCGATCGTGCGTGAAGTCATGGACCGCGAAACAGCCAGACAAACTTTTGCTGACATCGGTGAAACCTACAAGGTCCAGATAATCGAAGAGATTATTCCCGAGGGCGAAGAAGTATCGATCTACCGACAGGGTGAATGGTTCGACGTTTGTCGGGGTCCACACCTTCCTTCCACCGGTAAGCTGGGTGATGGTTTCAAGGTAATGAAGGTCGCCGGAGCCTATTGGCGAGGTGATTCGAAGAACGAGATGTTGCAACGAATCTACGGCACCGCGTGGCCTGACAAGAAACAGCTTAAAACCTACTTGCATCGGCTCGAGGAAGCCGAGAAACGTGATCATCGCAAGCTTGGACGCCAGCTGGAGCTGTTCCATCTGCATGAAGAGGCCCCGGGTTCGGTATTCTGGCACCCTAAGGGCTGGACCCTGTTCAATTTACTGATTAACTATATGCGTAAGCGCCAGGAAGATGCGGGCTATATCGAAGTCAATACGCCGGACGTGATGGACCGGAGCCTGTGGGAAACCTCGGGACACTGGGAAAATTACCGCGAACACATGTTTTCCACTACAACTGAAGACGAGCGTGTATTTGCGTTGAAGCCGATGAATTGTCCGGGCTCCGTGCTGATGTTCGCGCAGGGTTTGAAGAGTTACCGTGACCTGCCGTTGCGCATGGCGGAATTTGGCAAGGTTCACCGTTATGAACCTTCCGGCGCTTTGCACGGATTGTTGCGGGTGCGCCACTTTACCCAGGATGATGCCCATATTTATTGCACCGAAGAACAAATGGAGCAGGAATGTATCGATGTCATTGCGCTGGTGCTCGATATCTACAAGGACTTCGGCTTTGAGGATGTCGTGATCAAGTTTTCAGACCGGCCCGAAAACCGAATTGGTTCAGATGAAATCTGGGACAAGCTGGAAGGCGCTTTAACCAATGCATTGGACAGTATGCAACTCGAGTATCAATTCTTTCCGGGAGAGGGGGCTTTTTACGGACCCAAACTCGAATTTGTGCTGCGTGATGCGATTGGACGTGACTGGCAATGCGGCACCTTGCAGGTCGACATGAACCTGCCCGAACGCTTCGATATTTCCTATGTGGCGGAAGACGGTGATCGGCATCGACCAGTCATGTTACACCGCGCATTATTCGGATCACTGGAGCGATTTTTCGGAATTCTGGTCGAACATTACGAAGGTAAATTTCCGGCCTGGTTGGCGCCAGTTCAGGTCGTGGTGATGAATATTACCGACAAACAGGCGCCATATGTCGAAAAAGTCGAAAAAATACTTAAAAATCAGGGAATCAGGACGATTTCAGACTTGAGAAACGAAAAGGTCGGGTTTAAAATTCGCGAGCACACTTTGCAGCGCATCCCTTACCTGCTCGTGGTCGGTGATCGCGAAGTTGAAGAAGAGAGTGTTGCAGTGCGAAGCCTGGGTGGTGAAGACCTGGGTTCTTTAGCGATCGACAAGTTTGTCGACCTGGTACAACAGTAATCCGGTTATCTGACCGGATTAATTTTTGCGAATAACATTTTAGGGAGAATCCCAAATCGCAGACAATAAACAGAGCCGTCTAAACGAGGATATTACAGCGCCGGAAGTCCGGCTTGTCGCTGAAGACGGCGAACAAAAAGGTATAGTTTCATTGGAAGAGGCCCAGCAATTGGCGTTAGCAGCCGGTGTGGATCTCGTAGAGTTGGTGCCCGACGCCGAGCCACCAGTCTGTCGGTTGATGGACTATGGCAAGTTCAGGTTTCAGCAAAAGAAAAAGTTGCACGATCAGCGCAAGAAACAGCGCCAGGTGCACATCAAGGAAATCAAGTTTCGACCAGGGACCGAAGAAGGTGATTACCAGGTCAAGCTAAGGAAGCTGACCGAGTTTATCGAGATCGGTGACCGGGTTAAGGTGACAGTCCGCTTCCGTGGACGGGAAATGGCCCACATGGAACTCGGCACACAGCTGCTCCAGAGAGTAGCAGAGGACGCTAAAGAATTTACGACTGTGGATCAGTTTCCGCAGTCGGAAGGGCGCCAGATGACGATGTTACTGGTGCCGAAAAAACGCTAGCCGAGAGCTAGCCACTACCCAAAGACGCGTCTCCGGCGTCCAGGGCTTATTAATAGATGTTTATTTAACTGGAGTTAAAGATGCCAAAGATGAAATCAGTCAGTGGCGCTGCCAAGCGTTTCAAACGAAATGCGGCAGGCGGCTACAAGCGCAAGCAATCACACTTGCGTCATATCCTTACCAAGAAATCGAGCAAGCGTAAACGCCAGTTGGGCGAGAAGCTTGATGTTCATGCCAATGACGTGCTGCAAGTGCGTCGTATGCTGCCATATTCTTAGGGGGGGTTGAGCCATGCCAAGAGTAAAAAGAGGCGTTACCGCACATGCACGCCACAAGAAGGTTCTAGATAAAGCCAAAGGCTATCGTGGTGCACGCAGTAAAGTGTTCCGCGTTGCCAAGCAGGCCGTCACCAAGGCCGGTCAATACGCTTACCGTGATCGGCGCCAGCGCAAGCGTCAATTCCGTGCGCTCTGGATTGCACGTATCAATGCCGGGGCCCGAGAAAACGGAATGTCTTACAGCGTATTCATGAATGGCCTGAAAAAAGCCTCGATCGAAATCGATCGCAAGGTGCTTTCGGATATCGCCATTTTTGACAAACCTGCCTTTACCGCACTGGTTGAAAAAGCCAGGGCAGGTCTGGAAGTCGCGTAAAGATCCGGATATCAACGGCAGAGAAGGACTCTGCCGTTGAATTGATGCCCTGATACGTGTCTCAAGATCTCAAAAATCTGCTGGAGCAGGCCTCTCACTCGATCAGCGAATCAGCTGACATAGCGACGCTCGATGCTGTGCGTGTCGCCTACCTGGGCAAGAAGGGTGAACTGACGGCACAATTGAAGAACCTGGGCCAGTTATCAGCCGAGGAGAGACCGGCCGCGGGTCAGGCGATAAACCAGGTCAAGGTTCAAATCCAGGAGTTACTGGAAGCGCGTAAATCCGAGCTTAGCGATGCAGCAATTGCTTCACGTCTACAAACTGAAACAATTGATATTTCCCTGCCGGGAAGGCGCAGCGGAGCGGGTGGGTTACACCCGGTCACGCTAACCATGAATCGTATCGACAAGATGTTTGGCAAGCTGGGTTTTGATGTTGCCGAAGGCCCTGAAGTTGAAGATGATTTTCACAATTTCGAGGCTTTGAACATACCTGCTCATCATCCTGCACGAGCAATGCACGATACCTTTTACTTTGATGACGGACGATTGCTACGTACTCATACTTCGCCAGTGCAGATTCGAGTTTTGGAAAATCAAGAACCACCGGTTCGAGTGATTGCGCCTGGACGCGTGTTTCGTAAAGATTGGGATTTGACCCATACACCGATGTTTCATCAGGTAGAAGGGCTGCTGATTGATGAAAACGTTTCCTTTTCGGTGTTGAAAGGCACGCTCGAAGAATTTCTGAGATTATTTTTTGAGAAGGATGACCTTATGACTCGTTTCAGGCCTTCATACTTTCCGTTTACTGAGCCCTCGATGGAAGTCGATATCAGCTGCGTCATCTGTTCAGGCAGTGGCTGTCGGGTGTGTGGTCACACCGGTTGGCTGGAAATGCTTGGCTGCGGCATGGTCCATCCGGAAGTGTTTCGTCACTCTGGTGTAGATAGTGAGAAATATACTGCCTACGCATTTGGTATGGGAGTCGAACGCCTCGCGATGTTTCGCTATGGCGTCAATGACCTGCGGTTGTTTTTTGAAAACGATTTGCGCTTTTTGCGGCAATTCACGTGAACGGGCGCTGCGATGCAAATTAGCGAAAACTGGTTGCGTGAATGGGTTAATCCCCCGATTGATAGCGATACCCTGGCAAGCCAGTTGACGATGGCCGGGCTCGAGGTCGGGAGCTTAAACGTTGCTGCGCCAGCTCTACCTGGTGTCGTGGTCGCCGAAATTGTTGCGGTTGAAAACCATCCCAATGCCGATAAATTGAATCTTTGCCAGGTTAATGATGGTAAGGAAACCTTCTCGGTTGTCTGCGGTGCCAGCAACGTACGTGCCGGTCTAAAGGTGGCTTTGGCGCGTATTGGCGCTGAGCTTCCCGGAATCAAGATAAAAAAAGCCAAACTGCGCGGAGTCGAGTCCCGGGGCATGATTTGCTCGGCAACCGAATTGCAACTGGCTGAATCCTCCGAGGGCATTCTCGAGTTGCCAGGCGATGCGTCAACTGGAATGTCGATCGTCGAGTACCTGTCGCTAAACGACAATATTATTGATATCGACCTTACCCCCAACCGGGGCGATTGCCTGAGTATTGCCGGGGTTGCTCGTGAGGTTTCTGCGATCAACAAAGTTGCGCTGACGCAGAATAACGTAACCCCTGTCGACAGTAGCATCGACGATAGCTTTGAGGTTGAACTGCTGGCGCCTCAGCAATGCCCACGTTATGTGGGGCGCATCATCAAGGGGATCGATCCGCAGGCTAAAACGCCGATGTGGATGCGGGAAAAGCTGCGTCGTTGTGGCCTGCGTCCAATCAGCCCGGTGGTTGATGTTACCAATTACGTCATGATGGAACTTGGCCAGCCGATGCACGGGTTCGATTTTGACAAGCTGAGTGGTGGTATTCAGGTTCGCCTGGCGGAACCCGCTGAAAAAATCGCGTTACTTGATCAAAGTGAAGTCGAGTGCCGTGATGATACCTTGCTAATTGCCGATTACTCCGGTGGGGTTGCCCTCGCGGGCATCATGGGCGGGATCGAAAGTTCGGTGCAGCCCGATACCCGCAATATTTTTCTTGAAGCAGCCCATTTTACTGCAATCGAGCTTGCCGGTAAGGCACGCGGATTTGGCATGCATACCGACGCATCCCATCGGTTTGAACGTGGCGTAGATGCGCAGTTACCTCCTATAGCAATGCAGAGAGCAACTGGCTTGCTACTCGAGATTGCCGGGGGCGAAGCTGGACCGATTATCGATGCGGTGGCCAATGACTATATGCCCCAAACCCCGAATGTCGAGCTGCGCTACGAACGCTTGAATCGCTTACTTGGAATCGAAGTTGAGCGCGCAGAAGTCAGCGATATTCTGCAACGCCTCAATATGCAGCTTGCCGAGGGAACCGAGGGCTGGCAGGTAACTCCGCCAAGCTATCGCTTCGATATCAATATCGAGGCAGATTTGGTTGAAGAAGTAGGACGCCTGATCGGCTATAACAATATTCCGGGGAAGCGAGAAGCTTCGCACATTCAGATGGATAGCTTTTCCGAGCAGTGTGTCAGCGTCAATCAGATTCGCGACGTCCTGGTTGAGCGCGGTTATTTTGAAGCGGTCACCTATTCGTTCGTATCCCCTGAGTTACAGGATTTACTCGATCCGGGTCAACAGGTATTGCCGCTATCTAACCCGATCTCAGCAGACATGTCGGTAATGCGTACCCGTTTGCTGCCTGGCCTGATACAGGCGTTACAGCATAATTTGAACCGCCAGCAGTCACGGGTCAGGTTGTTCGAGACAGGTTTGTGCTTTATTCCTGATGGCGAGAATCTCGTGCAAACACCGCATATTGCCGGCGTTATCACCGGAAGTCGCATCGACGACGGTCTCTACACGACAGGTGAGAGCGTGGACTTTTTCGATATGAAAGGTGATCTTGAGTCGATACTGAGGTTGGCCGATGAGTCAGAATTTGGTTTTACGCGCTCAGACAACCCTGTATTACATCCGGGGCAGGGTGCAGATCTGACTTTCCGGGGAAAGACTATAGGGTTTGTTGGGGCGCTGCACCCGTCGTTGTTAAATAAATTCGATATAAATCAATCAGTTTTTGTATTTGAGACTAAAATTTCGCCGATATTAAGTAGAAAATTACCTAATTTCGCCGAAATGTCGCGATTTCCGTTTATCCGACGTGATATTTCGATCACCGTGGAAGAAAATTTACCTGTCCGTGAACTGGTCGACAGCATTTATTCGATAAAAAATGAATTATTGCAGGAAGTATTTGTATTTGACGTCTATACTGGAAAAGAAGTGAGAAATAATCGAAAAAGTGTCGCTTTGGGCTTGATTTTACAGGACTTTTCACGCACTCTTGTTGACGAGGATGTGGAAAAATTTGTTGCCAAAGTCCTCTTACAACTAAAAGAACACTACAACGCTGAATTGAGGGAGAGCTAATGTC
>CAXMSP010000076.1:0-4939 GCA_964196225.1 uncultured Gammaproteobacteria bacterium
GGATCACGATCAATTCCAGGCTCGCAATCAGGAAACTTCGCGCGAGCATGATTTCACGCAGCCTGGCCGCGGTTTCGGAATTGTAGAAAGCCATCAGCCGGCAAACTGCCGAGGTCACGACCAGGGTTACAAAATTACCCAGCGTGCCAATTTGGCGCCAGATCCAGTCGATGCCGTATTCTAAGTACAGAATCGGCTTAACGTTTTCCAACCCTTGCGGAAACAGCCGAAAAACATGGTCGTGTTTGCTACTGCTGACCTGCTCGATATGTCCCATCGCATAGGTCACACGATCGAGGATAATCGCCATTAACACGATTGCAAGACCGCCTTCCAGCGCCTTACCTACATTGAGTCGAACCAGCCCCTGGTAGACGATATCACCCAGTCCGGGCGAACCGATGAAAGTTGCCAGCACCACCAGCGCCAGCGCCATCATGACGGTCTGGTTAACCCCGAGTTTGATCGACGGCATCGCCAGTGGAATCTTTACTTTAATCAATGATTGGGCGCGGGTGGCACCAAACGAGGTTGCCGCCTCATCGATGCCGGATGGCACCTGGCGAATACCGAGATTGGTTAGCCGCACCACGGGTGGTAACGCGTATATTACGGTTGCCAGGATCGCACCGGGCGGGCCGATACCAAACAGGTAAAATGCGGGGATCAGGTAAACAAACGCCGGCAGGGTCTGCATCGTATCGAGTATCGGTCTTATTATCGCTTCAAAACGATCGCTTTGTGACGACATAACCCCAAGCAGCACCCCGATGATGATCGAAATCAGTATCGAAATACACATCAGGCTCAGGGTTTCCATCGATTTGTCCCAGAAGTCCATTACTAGCCATGAACTAACCGCGATGATGGCGAGCAGGCCAAGACGCAATCCACCATAGGCAAAAGCGGGCAATACGAGGATTACAAAGACAACCTGCCATTGTGTAAAAGTCAGGAAGTCGACCATTGCTTCGTAAAACCAGACGACCCCGGCAGCGATGGCGCGCGTGGTGGGCTGCACAAACGGTCGGATCCACGCGTCGAACTCGTCGATTTTTTCGGCGAACGGAAAAGCCTCGATCCAGTTCTGAGGGAAGATGGTCTCAGCGCCATGGATCTTCCAGACCACCAGCGAGGCCAACAGTAAAGTCGTGGTGATTACCCAACCCCGGCGCTCTTCCCACAGACTGCTTAGCCAACCTGGTTCCTGGCTGTCGATTACTACACTCATAGTTCCCCACCCCGACATCAGAATCGGCTTAGCTTAGCGTCGATCCGAAGTACCTGCAATACCGAGGCTGCTAGTTTACAGTCCATTCGGGTTCAGGCTAATATAGCCTGGAGTCGCGGCTAAAAACGAGAACACTATGTCCGAAGCACCCCAAATCGTCTGTAAGAATATCTGGAAGATATTTGGCACTTATCCCAAACGGACGTTGGAGAATCTCGACGGTTCGCTGTCACGCGCCGAGGTACAGGAGCAAACCGGGCACGTGATCGGCGTTAATGACGTCTCTTTTGAAATCAACAAGGGCGAAACCTTCGTTGTCATGGGCTTGTCGGGCAGCGGCAAGTCGACGTTGGTGCGCTGTATTTCGCGACTAATCGAACCCACCGCCGGGGAAATGATCATCGATGGTGAAGACATCATGGGCTATAACGACGCCCAACTCACCGAATTACGCCGTTTTCGCATGAGCATGGTATTCCAGCACTTCGGTCTGTTTCCACACCGCAAGGTAATCGACAATATTTCCTTCGGTCTCGAAATTCGTGGCATGGATAAAAAGGAACGCAAGGCCAGGGCAATGGAAGTACTCGAAAAGGTTGGACTGCATGGCTGGGCCGATCACTACCCGCGCGAACTATCGGGTGGCATGCAACAGCGTGTTGGACTGGCACGAGCGATGGCGGTAGACCCCGAAATCCTGATCTTCGATGAACCTTTCAGCGCGCTCGATCCACTGATTCGACGTGAAATGCAGGACGAGCTCATCAAAATCCAGGCTGAGGTACAGAAGACCATGATCTTTATTACCCACGATTTTCTCGAAGCGATCAAGATGGGCGACCACATCGCGATCATGAAAGACGGGGTCGTGGTGCAGATCGGCACGCCGGAAGAAATAGTCGCAAATCCAGTCGATGATTACGTGCGTGAATTTACCGAGGACGTACCCAGGTACAAGGTTCTCAGTGTCGGCAAAATCATGCGTGAAGCCTCGGACGCAATTAAATCCAATGGTGCGCAGCGTGTCAAAGAAGACGCCAAACTCGACTCGCTAATCGATGTCGTCATCGCTGCGGACGGCCCACTGGCGGTTGTCGATGACCAGGACAAAATAATCGGTGAAATCGACCAGGCAATGATCTTGAAAGCAATGGATAGCCGTTCCTGAAATTCTGCATCATGTCGGCACTACCTCCCCTGAACAGACCACTAACCGACAAGGCCGAAACCTGAAGATATTCACCTTTGTGAATCGGTGCAACGCGGGTTGATTTCGAAAAGCTATGACCAGGGCACTTTCATGGTGGATCCGGATCATTCCGGCGAAAGCGAATACGCTTTGCATCATTTTCACCGCCTGGTGCAACAGGCCCTAGCGATTGACTGATATCGTTCCGTACTGGTCGATCGAAAGTGCTTCGCCGGTTTTTATCTGTCTCATCTGTTCGAGTGAAATCTCCAGCACGGGAATGTTCATATCATAAAGCCGGTTGGCAACCAGCGTACCGACACTGATGTTGACATCAGGCTCGCCGAGCACGAAGGCGAGCGGCCCACTGCCATTGCGCAGTGTTTCAGCAATACCGCCCGGGGTACCGGCTGACCCCTTGCTTTGCGGAATGCACAAAATTTTGCCCCCTACTAATTGCCGGTATTGTGGGTGATGCACATCGATAATCTCACCGTTTACCGGGTTGAATCCGCCCCAAAAACTCAGCGTGTCATCGAGCACCAGTGCCGGCCCGGTGGCAGAACCGGCAATCAGCACCCTGGCCTCGATGTTGGCTGATCGCTCACTCACGTGGCATCCCACTGATCGAGCATTACCTCGCCACTTACCGCGGATTCGACGCATTCACTCAAGCTTGCGATCAACACGTCCACCGGCAGCATGCCCGGCGCGTAGTAGGCCCACTTCGCCGAGTTGGTCATGATCTTGCCGTGTAAGCCGTTAACCGCGGGCGAAAAGTAAGTACAGGTATCGGTGATTATCTTGATCCCCGCCTGTTGCAGCGACTCAACCCAACCCTGCTGCCTTGCCTGCTCAAATACATGCCGACTGGTGGTCAGGTAAAAAATCAGTCGGGGGTCGATGCTGCGACCGTCGAGCAGGTTAACCAGGCGTTTGAACTCGGTGTAGGAGAAATGGGGGGTACCGAGGGCGACGCCGGCCAGTGGCTGATCCGAATTTTGTCCGAGTTCATCTCGCGCCTGCCGCAGGTCATCGACAGTTAATTCTATAACCTGCGACGGTTGCCTCCCCTGAAAGGCGATTTCGAGTGTTGCGGCTTCCGGGGTTATTCCAATCGCGTGAAACAACGGCACGCTGCCTGCAGAGCTACCAGCCGCGCTAATCGCCTTCAGATCGTCTTCGTCACAGCTTTCCGGCAACCCGACAATTGCCGGTACCAGGTTGCCACACCTGCGCCCGACAACGTATCCGAGCAAGTGATAGAACAAATCATTGTTGCGAACTGCTTGCGGAATATTGCCTACTTCGAACAGGATTTGTGCGGCACGGGCCTCGTCTTGATGGAGCTTACTGAAAGGCACACGGCCGGTTATCGCCGCGCAGACATCGAGGTAATCCCCATACATATTGCTGCGTGCGCCGATTACCGAGTTATAAAAACTGACCGCGTTCGATTCGGAACCGACGATGTGATCGCCGAGCCCGGGCCTGCCGGGCAGTTGATAGGGCGCACAGGTCCACACCGGGTTACAGCCCAGCTTGACGTAGGCCTGCATCAATTCCCGTGCTTCATGCATTTCGCGGCTCGCCAGCGGGTCGCGTACCGACAGGTCATTGAGCGACACCAGGCCATTATTGGTCCAGGAAGGTACCGCCAGAGTGGCACCATGTTCCAACATGTAATTGACAAAGTCGAGATGCGCACGACCATTGTAAAAACAGGCATCGATGTGCGCAAAACTGATATCGATTAGTGCATCTGCCCGATCGATATGGGCGGCGGTAACAATCGTTTGCATGGCAAATTGCATGGCCTTGCCAAGCTTGCCATCGAGCCGTGACTGATCCAGCTCGCTGAGTTGCAATACCTCGGTTACCAATCGATCAACTCGCGTATGCGGAGGTCGCTGCAACCCGGTAAAACCCGGTGGCCCAGCCGAGCGAGCTCACAGCAGGTTTCAAGCCCCATGCCACGATTACCACCGGTCACCAATACCACTTTAGTTGTGTCCATATCAGCACCTATCACTTGAGTTGGCCTTGTTAAAGGCATAATCTGCTGTTAATTATCGTGACATGCAAGGAGTATTTTATGGAGGACCTCGAAACCTGGCTGGAGCGCGTATATCAGGCGGATGGAGAACGTAAAACACTCGATACGCTCTATGATGAATGGGCAAGTGATTATGACCAGCAGTTGTGGGCAAGCGGCAATCCTTATATCGCGATCGCAACCGGCTTGATTGGGCGCCATGTGCGGGACTATGACGCCAAAATCCTCGATGCCGGCTGTGGCACTGGAAACATGGCACAGGTGCTGCACCAGATGGGATATCGCAATATCGAGGGGCTCGACCCTTCATCCGGTATGCTAGCCGTTGCGCAACGCAAAGAGGTATACCAGCAGTTGCACCAACTTTACCTCGACAGCAAGATCGACCTGTCCGATGACAGTTTCGATGCGGTCGTGGCTGCCGGTGTACTCACGCATGGCCATGCGCCTCCAGAATCGCTCG
>CAXMSP010000077.1:0-10607 GCA_964196225.1 uncultured Gammaproteobacteria bacterium
GATGGAACCGCTTGGTCATATTGCCGGACTGGGATCTGCAGTCATTGGATCGGTATCAACCCTGATCTCGGTTTTCTTCGGAGTCCTGATTGCCAATGCCTATGACGGCACCGTCTTTCCGCTGGTAAGCGGATTCGCGATACTCGGATTGGCGGGTCTGGTGATTATCCGCTGGACCGAAGCTGGCCTCGCAGCGGAAGCCTAATTGCTGGATTCCAGAAATTTCAAAATCTCGCTTTCAATCGCCTGCTTTTCAACGACGTCGGGGTGGGTTACTGGTTTTTCAAACAGGCCCGCTATAGTTTCCGGCACCTTTATACCGGCGGCAGCCGCAACCGAAGCTAATGCTTGTTGATCGGAGCCCGGTTCGCTTCCATTGATCGCGTTGTCCATAACCGATGCGAATTTTGTCCATTCGGCGGTCGAATAAATAATATTGACCCGGTCCCTGAATTGCGCCGACTGGCAGGTTTTAAAGCAGGTAGCCGTATGGGGGTCCACCAGGTAACCCTTCGAAAATGCCTGTCGGATATATTGTTTGCCTTCCTCGTCTTCACAAAAGTCAGCCGCGAAAATATCTTTAATCTGCTCATGCTCCTGCGGTTCGAGCTGGTAACAACCCCGGTCGTCGAGTTGCTGCATCAGATCCCGGGTGCGTACCGCGCCGAACAGGTCGAACAGTACGCGTTCGACGTTGGAGGATTTAAGAATATCCATCGCAGGCGAAGTTGTCGTGATTAGATCACGATTGCTGAGATCGTAGCGTCCGGTATCGATCCATTCGGTGAGCACGTTGTTGGCGTTGGATGCGATCACGATTTTGGCGATTGGCAAGCCGAGACGGTGGGCGTAATAGGCACCGAGCGCATTACCGAAATTGCCGCTGGGAATATGCAGCACGACCTGCTCACCTAACTCGATCGCCTGTTGTCGTACCAGCGCCAGGTAACAGTGAAACTGGTAGAGCATCTGGAAAATGATGCGCCCAAAATTAACCGAGTTGGCGGCTGACAGGGAAATATTCAATGTGCTCAGGCGCTGGTTGAATGTCTTCGAAGACAGCAGCGATTTAAGCGCCGATTGTGCATCGTCAAAATTGCCACGGATGCCGATTACCTTGATATTGGGAGCAGCCTCGGTAACCATCTGCAAACGCTGCACGTCAGAGGTTCCGCCATCTGGATACAGGCAGGCAACACGGATATTGGCACGATCGCGAAAAGTCTCCAGCGCGGCCGGGCCAGTGTCCCCGCTGGTTGCGGTCAAAACCAGGTAGTGCTGGTCTCGTTGTTGCGCTAACGCTGACAGAATCAGGCCAAAAGGCTGTAATGCCATGTCCTTGAAGGCGCGGGTTGGTCCATGGTATAGCTCGCTGACAAATAACTTTTCGTCCAACCTGACTACCGGCACCGGGTCGGTCGCATCATCAAAGCGATCGTACAAATCGAGCGCCCGTTGCAGGGTCTGCGTATCGATATCGATATCTAAATGCTGTAACAGGTCCAGGGCCAGCTCTTTGTAAGAACTATGCAAATGTTTGGCCAGGAACTCGGGGCCGAGCGGTGGCATGGTTTCGGGGCTGTAAATTCCACCGAACGAAGCAATCGGTGACAGCAGCGCGGCGGAAAAGCTCACGCGTGCATCACGAGTGCCGTCATTGCCTCGAGTTTCGGTGAAAATCATGCGGGGCCAGGGGTTGCTAAAGCTGCAAAGAAGCGAATTATATCTGGCTGCCTTGACCTAACAAGCTGTTTTACAAGGAAAACGCGCTAAAAGCGCCTAAATACTCGATAACAGGCAGCATTTCACTTCTACTAAACCGAATTTATGCGTAAAATTCGCCGATTGACCCGGTTGACTGTCCAGGCCGGGGAATCATGTTTGGCCGAGCCAGAGTACCCGTGTCTAATTCGATGTCTGCAACCGAAAAAATTAATTTACTTGATTTCAATCGAAATGCCCTCGAAGCGTTCTTCGTTTCCAATGGAGAGAAACCGTTTCGCGCCCGGCAATTGATGCAATGGGTACATCAACGCGGCGTTACCGACTTCAGCCTGATGACGGACATGTCCAAAAGCCTGCGTGAATTTTTAAGCGCAAATTGCTGTATCGAACGCCCCAGGATTCTTACCCATCAACGCGCCTCTGATGGCACGCGCAAATGGTTGCTCAGCGTTGACGATAGCGACAACGCGATCGAGTGTGTATTGATCCCGGAAAAGTCACGCATGACTTTATGCATTTCGTCACAATTAGGCTGTACCTTGAATTGCAGTTTCTGTGCAACCGCGAAACAGGGTTTTAATCGCAATCTCACGACCGCCGAAATTATTGCCCAGCTGCACTTTGCCCATCACAGCCTGTTGGCGGAAGGATATGCACAGGGTGTCACTAACGTGGTCATGATGGGTATGGGCGAGCCGTTACTGAATTTCGATGCGGTGATCGCGGCGGTCGATATGATGTGCGATGACTATGGTTATGCATTGAGTAAACGCCGAGTCACGATTAGCACCGCTGGCGTGGTTCCGGCGATGGAAAAGCTCGAGCAGTCGACCGACGTTGCGCTGGCGGTATCGCTGCACGCACCCAATGATTGTCTGCGCAATCAACTGGTACCGATAAACAGGAAATACCCGATTCGGGAATTATTACGAGCCTGCCACAGTTATATTGATGGCTACAAGAGCCGCAAGATAACTTTTGAATACGTTATGCTGGACGGTGTCAACGACAGCCTCGAACACGCGCGTCAACTGGTGGAGCTGATAAGGGATATACCCTGTAAGTTGAATCTGATCCCTTTCAATCCCTATGAGCATGCTATTTACCGGTGTTCCGAACAGGAGGCGATCGACCGTTTTCGCGACTATACCGCGAGCAAGGGAATAGTGACTGTAACCCGACGTGCGCGTGGCGACGATATCGATGCCGCCTGTGGACAATTGGTAGGCGCTTTTCATGATCGAAGTCGGCGTAGTGAGAAGTATCAACTAAGTTTGAAGGAAATAAAGGGGATACGTCTTGCAAACTAAAAGTTTAATCATGTTGTTGCTGTTAACGGGATTACTCCAGGCCTGTGTCGCGGTAGATCCCTCGAAAGGCAGGAACGAAGAGGCCAGCGATGTGAACACCGAGATGGGGCTCGGATACCTGCAGCAAAATAATTTTGAACTTGCCAGTGAAAAGCTTCTAAAAGCGCTCAGGCAGAATCCGGAAAACGTAAAAGCGAATTACGTTTACGCCGTGCTGCAGGATAAGCTTGAACAAAAGGAGCTGGCCGAGTATCACTATGAAAAAGCCACTAAACTGGATCCCAAGAATTCGGAGGCAGCCAACAATTTTGGGGCCTTCCTGTGCCGCAACGGCCGACAACTGGAGTCGGAAAAATATTTTAAACGAGCGCTCAAAAATCCACTCTACAAAACGCCCGAGTATGCATATACCAACGCTGCAATCTGCATGTTGCAAGCAGATGAGTTACAGCGGGGAAAAGAATACCTGGATAAGGCAATTGCCGCTAAAAGTGATTTCGGTCCTGCCCTGTTGGCGATGGCTGACGTGCTTTACAAGGAAGGGGATTACAGCAATGCAAAGATTTATCTTGACCGTTATCACCTGGTATCCAGAGCCAGTGCGAGGAGCCTGTGGCTTGCGATCAGAAATACTCTCGAGCTGGATGGCCAGGGAGATATAGAGGAACTGGCACAGCGCCTGGAAACAGAATTTCCTGATTCCCAGGAATACGTTGAATGGAAGCAGATTCAGTAGCATGAAGGCAGCAGACAAAAAGCATGAGCATGAGCCGCGCCAGACCGGGATCGGTCCTGGTGAGCGCCTGCAGGCAGCCCGGATACAGCAGGGTCTTTCGCTTGACGATGTCGCCGACCGCATGCATCTGAGCCTCAGTATACTGAAGGCCATCGAAGACAATAACTTCGAAGAGATTACCGCCCCGATTTTCGTTAAGGGCTACCTGCGCGCCTACGCACGTATCGTTTCACTGAATGAAGATGAAATGATACTGCAGTACCTTGACTTCTACTCGGAAGAAGATCCGCCGATAAGCTCGACCAGCAACATTTTGCCTGAACTGTCGATTGGCGATGCGCGCATTAAATGGACCACCTACCTCGTGATTTTAGTGATTGGCGTGTTGCTGGTGGCCTGGTGGTGGAACAGGGAACAGAACAGTGAAGTACCGATTTCGGGGGATTCGCAGTCCACGGAACAACGCTCGTCAGCCGATGCGGAAGTAATCGATAGCGAAATTGAAGCTGTATCTGAAGACGCTACGGCAACAATTACCGCCAATGAGGTAGAGTCTTCGCAGGCGGAATCGGCAGAACCGGCAGCTATCGAACCAGCCGAAATGGCAGAACCGGCAGCTATCGAACCGGCTGAACCGGCCGAATCCGTAGCTATCGAACCGGCCGAGATATCAGAGCCTCCGGCCACGGAACCCGTCGCCGTTGAAGCCGAGACCCTGGAGTCCGAAGGCCGGTCATTGGAAACAACACCGGCTGTGCCTGTTGAGCCTGTTCGTCTTGCGCCCAGCGGTTCGGACAAGTTGAAAATTACCGTAAGTGCCGATACCTGGACGGACGTGAAAGATACCAACAACTACCAGCTGGTCTATGATTTATTGCGCGCCGGCGAATCGGTGGAATTGCTGGGAGAAGCGCCTTTTTCAGTTTTCCTTGGTAATGGCAATGGGGTCGAAATCAGGTTCAATGATGAGGCGGTAGATGTTTCCAGGCGCATCCGTGATGACAATACTGCGCGCCTGAAAATAGGTGGCTAGACCGGGGTAAAGCGTGGCAGATCAAATACAGGTCATTCGCGGAATGCACGATATTCTGCCAGCCGACATGCCTGCCTGGAATCAGCTCGAAGACGCGTATCGGGCTCTAGCAGAATCATATGGTTATCGCCAAATTCGTACTCCGATCGTCGAGAAAACTGCGTTATTCGCGCGTTCGATCGGTGAAGTCACCGATATTGTCGAAAAGGAAATGTATAGTTTCGAGGATCGCAATGGCGATAGCCTGAGTTTGCGTCCGGAAAACACGGCGAGCGTGGTGAGAGCGGGTTTGCAGGCTGGATTACTGCAGGACCAGCAGCAAAGACTATGGTACTGCGGACCAATGTTCCGACATGAGCGACCACAAAAAGGACGCTATCGACAGTTCCACCAGCTTGGCGCCGAAACTTTCGGTATCGCGGGTGCCGATATCGAGGCCGAGCTAATTCTGCTGGCCGCAAGATTTTGGGAGCGCCTCGGTCTCGACGCCATCGAACTGCAAATAAACAGTCTCGGCAGTAGTCGCTGTCGGCAAAAATTCCGTACCGTTCTGGTTGAGTATTTTCGTGACCATTACCAGGTGCTGGACGAAGACAGCCAGCGTCGACTCGAAACCAACCCGTTACGAATTCTGGACAGCAAGAATGTTGAAATGCAAAGCATGATCGAGGCAGCGCCAACATTGCAGGATAGCCTGGATCAGGAATCACGCGATCATTTTAGCGAACTCACTGATATTCTCGATCAGACCTCGGTCTCATACCAGGTCAACCGACGCCTGGTGAGAGGACTGGATTACTATTGTCACACGGTGTTTGAATGGGTGACTGATACCCTGGGCGCGCAGGGGACCGTTTGCGGAGGTGGACGCTACGATGGCCTCGTTGAGCAGCTCGGCGGCAAACCAAACTATGCGGCCGGCTTTTCGATGGGCTGCGAGCGACTCATCGCGATGCTGCATGACCAGGGGAAGGCGGATAGTGAATCCGGTTGCGATGTTTACCTGCTAATGCGCGGTGAAAACAGCGTCGCCAGGGCACAGCAAATTGCCGAATCCATACGCGACCAGATGCCGGGGCTGGAACTGGTTGTCCATGCTGGTGCGGGCAGCTTCAAAAGCCAAATGCGCAAGGCCGACAAATCGGGCGCCCGGATCGCCCTGATACTTGGCGAATCTGAAATTGAGGCCGGAACCGTGGCTGTCAAGTTCTTGCGCGAGGACAGGGCACAAGCAGAAATATCACAATCGGATGTAGTAACGCAACTGGCGTCGCTACTGGATTAATAATCGAGAGGACATCAATGGAAACCGAAGAAGAACAGGTCGAAAAGCTTAAAGCCTGGTTTAAGGAAAATGGAGCATCGATCGTTTTAGGTATCGTAATCGGCGTTGGCGGTATCGGTGGATACAACTACTGGATGTATGTACAGGAAACCACCGCAGCCGAGGCCTCCAGCCATTACACGCAAATGATCGAAGCGTTGTCAGCGGGAAACAATGATACGGTGCAGCAGCAGGCTGATATTTTGCTATCGGATTATGCCTCGACTGATTACGCACTGATGGGACAGCTGGCGCTTGCGAAAAGTCATGTGGCTAGCGGCGATTTCGAAAACGCGGAGGCTGCCTTGCAGCAGGTGGTCGGGAATGCCGCCCAAAAACCGATTACTTACGTTGCAAGAACCCGCCTGGCTGCTGTGCAGGTACAGGCAGGGCAGTATGATGCAGCCCTGACCTCACTGGCGATAGAATTTCCGAGTGAGTTCGCTGCAGGGGTCGAGGAGCTTCGTGGCGATATTTATGCGTTACAGGGTAAGTCTGTAGAGGCGATCGAAGCTTATCAAAAAGCCCAGTTAGCTGACCCCCAGCCTGCCAATGGCGAATTTCTGCAACAAAAACTGGATGACCTTGGGGATAGAGGTTGAAACCAGCGAATAAGCTATGCGTTTTGGTCTTGCTGTGTTTTATCGTCGCCTGCTCGGGAGACAAGGATAATAGTGAGCCCCCGGCACCCTTAACCGATATTGAAGCAGCAGTTGAGTTAGCACTAAACTGGAAGCTTGATACCCGGGCAGACAGCAATACAGCGGCCTACCGATTGCGGCCACTAATAATTGGTAACCGCGCTTACACGATCGACACCAGCGGCATGGTAGTCTGTGTTGATATCGCCACGGGGCGGAAGCTATGGAAGTATGCGACTGACCTGTCAGCTCTAAGCGGGCTCAGCGGAAACGAAAATCTTGTTATCGCGACTTCCGGGGATGGTGATATTGTCGCATTTCAAATGGTTGAAAAAGGACTGGAGCCACTTTGGAAAACACGGGTAAGTAGCGAAATTCGAGCGACACCGGTGGTTAATGATGATCAGGTTTTTGTGCGCAGTGTCGATGGCAAGTTGCAAAGTCTTGCGGCCTCTGATGGCAGCCAGCAATGGGTGGTGTCACGCCGGGTACCGGTGTTATCGCTGACCGGCAATAGCGAGCCATTGGTCGACGCGCAACTGGTGTATGCGGGATTCGACGACGGCAAACTAATTGCCTTTGATCGCCGCAGTGGTAAAACCAGGTGGGAAACAACCATCAGTATTCCCAGCGGGCGCACCGAGGTCGAGCGCCTGGTTGATCTGGATGGTCAGTTTCTGATGCGTGACGGTGTTATTTACGTGGCCTCGTTTCAGGGTCGTCTGGCCGCGGTCGTCTCGGCCAACGGTGATTTACTCTGGGCGCGTGATTTTTCCAGCTTTCAATCGATGGCAATTGATGACAATGCCATCTATTTAAGTGCCGACAATAGTGATTTGTGGTCGATTGACAGGCGTACCGGATCGGCTTTCTGGAAACAGGATGTTTTGCATGCGCGAAAAATTACCGCCCCGGCGATCATCAATGATAAATTGGTGGTTGCTGATTTGAGTGGCTATTTGCACTGGTTTGATGCGGCTGACGGTAAACTGGTCGGTAGAATACAGGCAACCAGAACAAGAAATTATGTCCAGCCGCTAATCTGGCAAGACTCCGTGCTAACACTCGACCAGGATGGTTATTTTTCCTCCGTCTCTCTGCAACAATGATTCCGGTCATCGCGCTGATCGGTCGCCCGAATGTCGGCAAGTCAACCCTATTCAATGTCTTTACCCGCAGCCGCGACGCAATTGTCGCGAATGAACCGGGGTTGACCCGTGACCGACAGTACGGGGTAGGCGAACGCGCCGATAAGACTTTTATCGTGATCGATACGGGTGGTTTAAGCGGCGAGAAACAGGATCTGGATGGTCTAATGGCAAGACAAACAGGTCTGGCGATAGAGGAGGCCGATGAAATCCTGTTTATTGTTGACGCCCAGGATGGCCTGACCAGTGGAGATCGATTGATCGCCGACCTGGTGCGCAAGGCCGGTAAATCCTGTTATGTGATAGTCAACAAGGTAGATGGCGCTAATCCCGATCAGGCACAGGCCGATTTTTTTGCACTTGGGTTCGAACATGTGCACCTGATATCAGCTGCACATCGCAAGGGTACCGGAGTTTTGCTCGATAAACTGCTGGAATCCTGTCCGCCGCAACAGGCAGTTGATGTTAATGACGGAGGACCCATGGTCGCCGTCATCGGTCGTCCCAATGTAGGCAAATCGACCCTGATTAATCGTCTTGTTGGAGAGGAACGTGTCGTTGCCTTCGACCAGCCTGGCACGACCCGTGATACCATTTCAGTGCCATTTGAGCGTCATGGCAAGCATTACACGCTGATTGATACGGCCGGGGTTCGACGGCGCGGGAAAGTGCATCAGGCCATCGAAAAATTCAGCGTTATCAAAGCGCTCGAAGCCATCGAAAAATCGCAGGTCGTTATTCTTGTCATCGATGCACAGGAAGGTTTGACGGATCAGGATTTAACCCTGCTGGGATACGTGCTCAACAGTGGGCGCGCACTGGTTATCGCAATCAATAAATGGGACGGCCTGGACCCGGACCAGCGCGAGCAAATTCGCAGTAGCTTGCAGCGCAGACTCGTTTTTGTTTCTTTTGCCGCGCAACATCTGATTTCCGCCAGGCACGGCACCGGTGTGGGCGATCTGATGGTGTCTGTCGACCAGGCATATGCGTCTGCATTCATGGACATCAATACACGCTATCTAACCGATTTACTCGAAGAAGCCGTGTTCAAACACAATCCACCGTTGCATCACGGCCGACGCGTCAAGTTGCGCTATGCCCACCAGGGTGGGCGTAATCCTCCGGTTATCGTCATCCATGGTAACCAGACCCAACATCTTCCGGATGCCTACCAGCGCTACCTGATGAACTTTTTTATTACCAGGCTAAAGCTAAAGGGCACCCCGGTTCGTATCGAATTAAAGTCGGGTAAGAATCCTTTTGCGGCAAAAAATCGATCGAAAAAGCGAAATAAATGAGAATAATCAAAAAATATCTCACGAATTCGGCAAAAAATCCGAGAAAAACGGGAGAATCAACTTAGACTTTGATGTATGGGCCTAAAAAGAATTCTCGTCACCAACGCCAAAGGTGGATGTGGTAAGACCACCCTTACCACTAACATCGCTTCGCATTACGCGCTCCAGGGGAAAACGGTGCGCCTGTTCGACCACGATTCACAGGGTTCATCTTTGGCCTGGATAAATAGACGTGCGGATACCTCGGCCGTCATATCCGGCGTCGATGCCTCCAAGAGTGCCGATCACCGACTTACCCGATCCTGGCAAATGCGAGTTCCCCCGGAAACCGATGTCGCGATTATTGATTCAGCGGCCGGAACTGATATTGCCGAGCTTTTGACCCTGTTCCAGCAAAACGATTCACTGTTGATTCCCGTGTTACCGTCGCCGATAGACATCCATGCAACGGCTTATTTCATCAAGGACCTGTTAACCACCGGCGGTGCACGCAAAAAAATGATTCGACTCGCCGTGGTTGCCAACCGGGTACGAAAAAACACGTTGATGTACCATGCCCTGGAGCGGTTCCTGTTCAGCCTTAACATTCCGTTTATTGCGAGTCTTCGAGACACACAGCTTTACGCGAAGGCAATTGAACTTGGCATCGGGGTGCAGGAAATCCAGACCTCGCGCAATAAAATTGACAAGGAGCAGTGGGCGCCCATTTTTCGCTGGCTGGACACTCCGGTGGCAGGTGAGAGTGCCCCAGTTGCGCCGCTATATCATACTTCCGGACACTAATCTTCGTCGCGTGGAAGCGCTAAAGTAAACTAATTCAATTATTGTATTTTCAACGCGCATCGGCGTGAATCCCTGTGCTATTATTGCGCGGATTTTTTAGCCGCTGGCCTACTCATGAAATTGAATCGTTTTACCTGCCTCTGCCTGCTCGGCATTGCCTGCATATCCACCTCGAGTGCCAATGATTTTGAAGCTGCGCTCAGTTCCGAAACTGCACAATTTACCTTTCGCTCGGACTCCAGCCTGATCGGCTGGGGTGGTTCCGACCTCGCACTCGGGCTGTTTTATAACGAGGATGACGACTTTATCGGCCAGGTAAGCCTGATACAGATGCGCCAGGCGTCAGAGGATAATCCACTGACTTTCGGTGTAGGCGTCAAGGGTTATCTCGGAACACTCGATGATGTTGATCAGGATGTGCTCGCCTTTGGAATCGGGGGTGAAATTCGCTATACGATTCCTGGAACCATGCCGATGGCGTTGTACCTGCGCGGATATTTAGCACCCGAGATCACAAGCTTTTCAGACACAGAAGAGGTCACTGATTTCCAGCTCGGATTTCAAATCGAAGCCCTGCCGCAAACGATCGCTTTCGTCGGCATCAGG
>CAXMSP010000078.1:0-3083 GCA_964196225.1 uncultured Gammaproteobacteria bacterium
GTACCGAAGAAGTGCCCCCCTGGACCAACATCACGAATCGCATCGAGTCCAAGGCTAGCCTCGTCGACAATAAATGGCTTGCTAGCAGCCGATATCATTTGCAACATCTCGGCATCGATAATCAGCTTTTCAAACGAAGCGGTTAATCCACCCCCGAGCCATCCGGCGGCGTGATTGATCAAATGCGCCTGACCACTAATCGCACCCCACAATGACATCATACTTTCGTAGGCCGCCTGTGCATCATTACTATTCGCCGAGGTGACGTTGCTGGAACGAAATGGTACGCCGATTAAACGCGCCAGTTGGCCTGTTACCTGGGCGGCCTGCTGGTACTCGGGCGTACCGAATGCTGGCGAACCGGTACGCATATCGACGTTCGAGGTAAAACCGCCGTAGATCACAGGCACACCCGGGCGAACGATTTGACTCAATACAATGCCCGCCATTGCTTCGGCGTGTTGCTGGGCCAATGCACCGGCCAGGGTAGTCGGTGACATCGCGCCGCTTAGAGTAAACGGTGTTATCACCGCCGCCTGCCCGTAGCGCGCCATCGTCATCAAACCTTCGGCCATCGGTATATCAAGTTGCAAAGGCGAATTAGTATTGATTATGCAAACAAAAACCGGTGTTTTGACAAGATCCTCCGGAGAGGTTTGCAAACTGATGGCCGCCATATTTATCGCGTCCATGGCCTGCTCCTCACCCATTCCCCAGGGTTGCCAGTTTTTGTCCAGCAATGTGATTTGCGCGTAAAACAAATCCAGATGTCGGCTAGCAGCGGGCAGGTCGAGTGCTTCGAATCCGCCACCGCCTTCTTGATGAATGATATTCAGACTTTGCACCACACGCAGAAAATCGCACATCTCCGCATAGGTGCCGCTTCGACGCCCACCGCTATTATCCATGCAATAGGCCGGCCCGCCGACGCTGGCGAAGATCGCGCGTTTGCCACCAACGCGTAAATTGCGCGCAGGATTTCGAGCCGTTAAACTGAATTCAGACGGCGCTTTTTTTAACCATTGTTCGACACCCTGCGGATCAAAGCGCACCATTTCACTGTCATTATCAATTTCAAACCCACCCTCGGCATAGACTTCCCGCGCCTTGCTAGAAAGCACGCGAATACCGATCTCCGACAGAATTTTAAGACCGGCCTGATGGATAGAATTGATTTGATCATCGCCCAACAGGCAGGTTGGAGGAATATGATATTCAAGTGGTTGCCAGTCTGGCTGATACAGTTTCCCACCACCCCTGGCCGCACGCATGTCACGACTCGCTCGACTTTTTCTAGCCATTTCTCGCATCCTCCATAGTGGCCGCGGGTAGCTCCCTGAGCACTATGCCAGGGACTTTTGTATCGGCTTCGCGTGCCAGCTTGTGGCCGCGATAAACTGCATCGGAAATCGACGACGGTACCAGGCAGTCACCAATACGTTGCAGGCTTTCAATACCGGCGTCCTGCATTTCAGCGGATCGTGCCCGTAGGTTTTCATACAGGCTCTTGTCGGGTAGACGTCCGGTAACCAGAACCAGGTTTTCATAATCGCGGCTCTGCGCATCGCCGGTATAAACGCATTGCAAGTCGAGCTGCTTAGTAGAAACTTTGGCGAGACTTAAATTACAGTCGATTTTGACGCCCATTTGCATAAGCTGGCGTTGCACAAAATACTGCTCGTCGGTCATTTCGCACCAGACGCCGACTTTTTGCTCCGGTGTGATGAACACCACTTCACGACCCTGCTCGCGTAAATATTCAGCCAATGCTGCACCCATGTAATAATGCTCGTCATCGTATAGGGTCACTGCACCATCGGGCAGTTGGTCGGCCATTACCTGCTCGGGACTCCAGACCCTGGCCCCGGTATCGATTCCGATTGATCGCCTTTGCATTGTGCCAATGCCATCGAGGCGCCAGTGCGAACCGGTCGAAATCACCACGCGGTCGACCTCGCAGGCCAGTACCTCGTCGGCTCCCATCTCGCTTTGCAAATAGATATCGACATTTGCCATTGTGTTCAGTAATTGCCGACGGTAGTCGCGTACGCGCATCCAGGTACCGAGCCTGGGTAATGCGGTTTCAGCTATCAGCCGACCACCGAGTTGATCCGCTTTATCGGCGAGCAGCACCGAGTAACCGCGTTGCGCTAAGGCCAGACTCGCCTCAAGCCCGGCTGGACCGGCACCAACTACCAGGTATTGCGCTTTACTGCCAGCAGCTGGAATTCGATCTGGGTGCCAGCCACGCCGCCATTCTTCACCCATGGTCGGATTTTGCGTACAGCGAAGCGGAACACCTTCGTTATTTGCCGAGCGACAAATATTACAACCGATGCATTCGCGGATTTCGTCGAGGCGGCCTGCTTTAATCTTGGCAGGCAAAAATGGATCGGCAATCGACGGACGCGCCGCGCCGATAAAATCCTGTACGCCACGGCGAATCTGGCCAGCCATCGTGTCGGGCGACGTGAACCGGCCAACGCTGACCACCGGCTTGCTGGTCAGAGATTTAACGAAGCGAATATAATCTTCCTGATAGCCTTCAGCACCAAAACGCGAACTACGCGAATCATTACCCAGCGAACCGGCCAGGTTAACATCCCAAAGGTCGGGCAATTCAGCCAGCTGCTCGATAATCGTACGGCCATCACCCGCGCTGGTAATGCCGTCCTCGCCCTGTAGTTCGTCAACCGCAAGTCGAACCGCGACCGCACAGCTATCGCCTATAGCCGCTTTGGTATCCTCGATCAACTGACGCAACAGGCGAATTCGACCTTCGAGCTCACCACCATATTCGTCATCCCGATGGTTACTCAATGGTGATAAGAACTGGAACGGCAAATAATCGTGTCCGGCGTAGACATAAACAATATCGAAGCCAATGTCACGCGCGCGGATCGCAGCATTGTGGTGCCATTGGCGAAACTCATCGATGTCGTCGCCATCCATAGCTCGTGCCTGTTGATGGGTCGGGTAAGTGCAGGACGAATCATCGGGTGCCAGCACCGGCTCACGGGTCAGGCGATTGCAGACATGCGCGCCTCCATGCCAAAGCTCCACCGCAGCTAAGCTGCCATGCT
>CAXMSP010000079.1:0-30572 GCA_964196225.1 uncultured Gammaproteobacteria bacterium
CGTGAAGTCGTCGGGTGTTTTCTCGAATTCCACATCCAGCCACTCTACCAGCTGGTATAGGCGGGAGTTATTTAATGACTCGAGGGTCTTAATTATTTCCTCCAGCTCAACGACCTCCGAAAAAACAATCTGGGGATGAAACTTTTTTAGTAAAAGGCTCGTACCTTTGGGATTTTCGATAATATGGTGCCAGAAATTGGTCAGTTTGGTTTTTTGCTCTTCGAGATAATAGTCGTGGTTACGTCCAAGAATGTGTCCATACAAGCCACGGCAATTTCTGAATCGATCACCATCGATATCGAAGATACTAATTTCCTCGATCTGCATCTGACCGGAATCGTAAAGGCTGTCCACCATATCAATAAATATTTTCTTGAACTCAACAGGATTGTAATCAACAACACCGCAGTCAATATCCGATAGGACTCTCTCGGCCAATAGCAGAAGGGTAACGGGATTTGTAATCGAGCGGACTTCAATCATGGTTGCGAGCGTTTCATTAAATACTTGTTGCGCGTCACCGTCAGGTAGCTGGTAGAAGCGGTCCCTATCGAGATACAGGTCATATTGCTGCTCATTTGTCCAGCTATCGAAGTCGCCAGCGAAGTCTTCCTTTATGTAGTATCCATTGCTGACGATGCTGCACAATCCATTCAGAGATATTTGATCCAGCCGATAAAAAGTGGTGTCCAGCAATAGTCGAAGTTGTGATGACATTTTGCTGTTTGCCTGATCTGCGAAATAGCCGATGTCCGCTAGAAACTTGAATCCTTTGTTGGCGGCGTGGTTTTCTTTTAATAATTTATCCCGATCCTTTTTATTGACAAGATACCTGCTTATTAATAAGCGTACCGAGAACAAGGCCATTAGGTAGGTAAATGCCAGGTTACGGGAACGTTTGAATTGCTTGCTGTTGTGCCGGTAGATGTATTCGAAAAGCTGAAATGCATCGGCAATGATTCGGATATTTCTAACTGAGACCTGTTCAAAAAATCTTTCAATCGACGCGAAATTGTCCCTTACTATAGAACGTAGAAATTTTTTGGAAACCTGGTTGCCATAGTTCACCAAATCGAGCGAGACATCCAAAATCGTATGATAATCACTGTCATAGCGGTAAATATATCGGATGGTCTTTTCTCTGGCATTCGAAAACGCATGATTAGCGTTTGCCGACATTGCATCGAGATTGCCAATCAATATACATTTTTGATTTTGGTGTTCGACCAATCGATTGACGTAGGAAAGACATACGTCGAGGTCTCCGTACCATCTTTCCAAATCGTCGAAGCAAATAGCCGCAGGCTGTCGGGATTCACCAAGCTGGAGATTAGTTGATATCTTTTGGTGACTATTCGAAACAAAATCTTCCCCAATTGCCTGTTTTTCAATCTTTTGCCAGGAATCCATCTCAGTTACGGTGGGCAGATAACGGGGACTATTCTGGATCTGGGCCTCTATTTCATCGAGCGTTCTTAATCCATATAATGAAACGTAGATGAATTGGGTCGTAGCCCGCATCGGAATCAGGGAATGCATAATATAATGTGTTTTTCCGACTCCCCAGGCACCATCCATCATAATTGCATACTGAGTATTGTCGCGATCTAGGTAGGCATTTATTGCCCCGGAAATACAGTCTGATACTGCCATTGGGTAAAGATAATCCTTTATTTAAATAATGGCTTCAATCTCCATTCGACCCGAATGAAAAGAACCTTAAGGTTGAGGATAACAAGCAGTTAACACAACCACATCACCTATATGGGTTAATTTGACGAGAATCTTGTTGGCGTCTCGAAACCGTTACCTTTTGCTACTTGCTGTCGCTTGATTGATTGCGGACGCTCGAATCCTTACAGCGACGTGATTCAGAGTCCGTTCCTGGCCGAAATACGAAGCCCAGGTGAGGTTTACGAGCGTCCCCTTTGGAGAAATCACACTCTCAACCAGCAATGATGTTCTTCCTGGCTCGACCTTTACTCACTGCTATTGGCTAACAGGTCGTTTAAATCAGGAATGAATTTTTTATGAGAGTAAATATAATGTTTACCTTCTACCAATCGATCACTTTTGATCCAAAATCGACAGGAAACCTGATCTTCAATTAAAACGAATCGCCATTATGTATAAACCCGGAAATGTCATCACCTCGTTAAAGAGAGAAGTTGAATTCGATAAAGGCAGGCACCATCGCGCCAGGCTTGGATTTATTTTGATGTCTACCGATCTTGCGGCCGAAGCCGATTTTTATGATATGGCACCAGAGGATGTTGCAGTTCATATTACCCGACTGAAGACCGATGACTACACAACCAGTGAAACTTTATCGCGTCATATCGAATACATGGCCGACGCGGCTTCCCGGATTCAGCCCGATGCCAAACCTGATGTGATTAGTTATAGCTGCACTTCGGGATCGATTGTCATCGGAGAAGAAAAAGTCATGCAAGAAATCAGGAAAGGTGCGCCTTATGCTATTCCGATGACACTGGTTACTGGCGTTGTCGACGCCTTGCGTGAACTCGATGCAAAGAAGATCGTGGTGGGCACTCCATATATCGATGAGATCAACACCAAGGAAGCCGATTTTCTTCACAACAAGGGTTTCGAGGTTTTGGACATTCAAGGATTGAATCTTGAAACTGGAATCGAATTCGGCACTGTCACGCCGGCTTACTGGAAGAAGTTTGCCATTGAAATCGATCGGCCAGATGCGGATGCCATATTTCTAAGCTGCGGTGGAATCCGTGCACTGGAGGTGGTAGAGGAAATCGAAGGGTTGACCAATAAACCAGTGATTACTAGCAACCAGGCGCAGATGTGGAGTTGCTTGCGCCGTGCAGGGATACTCGACACTATTGATCGATTTGGTCGTATTTTTCATATGGATGGACGCACAATTTCTAACACATCCTAAAAAGTATCGGGATGACATTTGAAGTGAACTGGATGACGATCTGGGTCGTCAGCTAGAGAACCTACCCCCGATTTCGGGGGGTAGCTGTTATCGATTTAAACCAGTTCTTGCAGGCATTTTTCGAGGATATCCATGCCTTCGTTGATCAGCGCATCGCTAATATTCAGTGCCGGCAGGAAGCGAATAACGTTTCCGCGCGCGCCGCAGCTGAGCAGGGCCAGGCCGTTTTCGTAGGCACTTCCTATTAGAGCTTTGGTCAGGTCGGCGTCCGGTTGATCAGCATCCCGGTTCTTGACCAGCTCCATCGCCATCATCGCGCCGTGGCTGGTGCGCAGGTGGCCGATGTTCGCCGGGAATTTTGACTGCAATGCTTCCAGGCGCTTACCGAATACCTCGCCAACGTGAGTTGCCGCTTCCTGCAGGCCTTCTTCTTTGATCACATCGATCATTGCCAGACCGGCAATGCAACCGAGCGGCGAACCAGCGTAAGTGCCGCCGAGGCCTCCGGGTAACGGTGAATCCATGATATCGGCCTTACCGACGACCGCGGCGATCGGAAAACCATTGGCCATGCCCTTGGCGACCGTCATCAGGTCGGCTTCAATGCCGGCATACTCACTGCAGAACATTTTTCCGGTACGTGCAAACCCGGTCTGGATTTCATCGACAACCAGCATGATTCCATGCTCGTCGCAAAGTGTCCTGAGCTGTTGTAAAAACTCAATCGGCGCCGGGTAAAATCCACCTTCGCCCTGTACCGGTTCGACAATAATCGCGGCCACATCGCTGGGCGCAATATCGGCCTTGAACAGGTTATCGAGCCCTTTCAGCGCATCGTCAACCGAGATACCGTGGTACTCGATCGGGAAGGGTGCGTGATAAAGCTCTGCCGGAAAGGGTCCGAACAGGTTCTTGTAGGGGGTAATCTTGCCGGTTAGTCCCATGGCGAGCATGGTTCTGCCGTGAAAACCGCCGTTAAAGGCGATCACGCCACGCCGCCCGGTGTGTGCACGCGCGATCTTGACTGCATTTTCTATCGCTTCGGCACCGGTGGTGACGAAAATCGATTTTTTCTTGCTAGGCCCGGGTGCCAGTTCGTTCAGCTTTTCGGCCAGGCGTACCGAGCTGTCGTACGGCGTTACCATGACGCAGGTATGGCTGAACTTCTCGAGCTGTTCGGCTACTGCTGCGGTTATTTTCGGATGGCAATGGCCAGCCGAGCAAACGGCGATGCCGGTGCCGAAGTCGATATAACGGTTACCTTCAACGTCCCAGATCTCGGATCCGAGCGCACGCTCGACATAAACCGGTGCAATATTCCCCTGACCGCGGGCCACGGCATCTTCCTTGCGTGCTTGCCACTCTTTATTGGAGAGCCCTGCAAATTCGGTCACTTTTAATTTTGCGTTACTCATTTGTCGATTCCTCCCATGCACATGTACTTGATTTCAGTGTAATCATCGAGACCGTATTTCGAACCTTCGCGGCCCTGCCCGGATTCCTTGACGCCACCAAATGGCGCCATCTCGTTGGAAATGATGCCTTCGTTAATGCCGACGATGCCGTATTCGAGGCTCTCGGCAACCCGCCAGATACGGCCAATATCGCGCGAATAAAAATAGCAGGCGAGACCGAACTCGGTGTCGTTCGCCATCTGGATGGCTTCGTCCTCGGTGTCGAACTTGAACAGGGGTGCGATCGGTCCGAAAATCTCTTCGCGAAAAACGCGCATTTCGCCCGTGACGTTGGTCAAAATGGTAGGTTCAAAGAAGTTTGTTCCGAGTTCAGAGCGATTACCACCCGCGACCATTTTTGCGCCCTTGCTGACCGCATCGGCGACAAAGGCTTCCATGTCGTTGGCGGCCTCTTCGGTGATCAGGGGGCCGACGGTTACGCCTTCCTGGGTACCATCACCCATTTTAAGACCGCTGACGGCGGTCGCCAGCTTGTCGGCAAAAGCGTCGTAGCAGCCCGCCTGGACCAGGATCCGATTGGCGCAAACGCAGGTCTGGCCGGCATTTCGATACTTGCTGATTAATGCGCCGGCAACGGCTGCATCCAGATCGGCGTCGTCAAACACGATGAAAGGTGCATTGCCACCCAGTTCCATCGAGGTGCGTTTGACGGTTTGGGCGCACTCGGCCATCAATTGCTTGCCGACCGGGGTCGATCCGGTAAAGGTGAGCTTGCGCACGATGGGATTCGAGGTGAGTTCTTTGCCGATGGCTGCGGTTTCGCCGGTCACCATGTTGATGACGCCGGCTGGAATACCGGCACGCTCGGCCAGTTCGACGAACGCGTAGGCGGATAACGGGGTCGCGTTGGCCGGTTTGCAGACCACGGTACAGCCGGAAGCGAGTGCGGGTGCAATTTTACGCGTCAGCATCGCATTCGGAAAATTCCATGGGGTGATGCAGGCAACAACGCCGACCGGCTGCTTGATACAGATGATGCGCTTGTCGTTGGAAGGCTGCGGGATAGTGTCGCCATACATACGCTTGGCTTCCTCTGCAAACCACTCGATATAGTTGGCGCCATAGGCGATTTCACCACGCGATTCGGCCAGCGGCTTACCCTGTTCCAGGGTCATGATCAGCGCCAGGTCTTCCTGTGCTTCCATCATCAGGTTGAACCACTTGCGCAGGCAGGCGGCACGCTCCTTGGCGGTTCTTTTACGCCATTCCGGGAAGGCGGCCTCGGCGGCTTCGATAGCGCGGCGCGTTTCCGCAGTGCTGCATTTGGCGACTTCGGCGATAACTTCGCCATTGGCAGGATTGGTTACCGCTACCGTGGCACCGCTGTCCGCGTCTACCCATTCACCATTTATGTAGGCCTTTGTTTTTAGCAGGGCCTGGTCCGATATTTGAATACTCATGTGCGTGATTCCAAGAAATTTGCCGGAAAGGCGAGCAGCATAACGATTTCATTAATCGGGAACAATGATAATAAGGAGTAATCGGCTAAAGATTAAGCCATTAGGGGTGTTCCTCTGTTAGAATCGATACTTAAATCACCCGATTAGGAACTGATATGCCTGACACTGGAGCCCCTCCCAACAGGAAATCGCGCACTAACCTGGATTTTTATCACAGTCCCACCCAGCTACGTTTCGATACCTGGAATCGCCTCGCAGAGCACACCAGCCGTCTGCGCGAAAAACAAATGCGCAAGGCTGATGTTGCCGCGCTTGTCAAAAAAATCAAGGATGAGATAACCCTGCTCGAAACCATCGAAGACTACACTGCATTTCCATCGCAGGAAGACATCAAGTTGCTGTGGCAACTGTTCGATCAGCAGGACTTTGACCTGCTTTCCCGCATTGTCAGCAGGATCGTACGCGCGCTTACCGGTGGTACCTATCGTTCACGTCATATCAATTTGCGCGTGCCGACCGAACTCGAAGACAAGGACGAAGCCGCCCAGTATTTTGATGAAGAGCGTCATCAGCAGCGACCCTATTTCGAGGTGCTGTTTGTGGACGAAAGCGGCCCGGAAGATGTCAAGCGGCTGCGCGAAAGCCTGCATGAACTGAGGCGACCGGAAGATCAGTTTATCTACGATATCGTCGTGGTTCCGAGTTTCGAGGACGCACTGATTGCAGTAATGTTTAATTACAATATCCAGGTAGCGGTTATCCGTTACGGTTTCCCGTTGCGCTCGATCAATCATCTCGAAATCCTGCAGCGCTACCTAGCGCGAATCGATGAGTCTGACTATGAGGATGCGCTCGATAGCGAACGCGGCCCGTTGCTGGGGAACTGGTTATCCGAGCTGCGCCCGGAGCTCGATCTATACCTGGTTACCGATGCCGCGGTTGAGGATATCGCCGGTAGCGTCACGCAAAAATTCTCGCGTATTTTTTATCAGCAGGAAGATTACCTGGACCTGCACCTGAATATTCTGCGCGGCATCCAGACGCGTTACCAGACGCCTTTCTTTACCGCGTTGCGCAAATATAGCCGGCAGCCAACCGGGGTGTTTCATGCGATGCCGATTTCGCGCGGAAAATCGATAACCAAGTCACACTGGATCAAGGACATGGTGCAGTTTTACGGCATGAATATATTTCTCGCGGAAACCTCGGCCACCTCGGGCGGCCTCGATTCGCTGCTGCAGCCGCACGTACCGATCAAGACAGCCCAGTAACTCGCCGCGCGTGCGTTTGGCGCCAAGCGTACCTACTTTGTCACCAACGGCACCTCTACCGCGAACAAGATCGTGGTGCAGGCGTTGGTCAAGCCGGGCGACATCATCCTGGTCGACCGCGACTGTCATAAATCGCATCATTACGGCATGGTGCTTGCGGGAGCGCACGTCTGCTATCTCGACTCCTATCCATTGAATGACTACTCGATGTACGGAGCAGTGCCGCTCAAGGAAATCAAGCACCAACTGTTGTTGTATAAAAAGGCAGGCCTGTTGCACAAGGTCAAGATGCTGTTACTGACCAACTGCACCTTTGACGGTGTTGTCTATAACGTCGAGCGCGTCATGGAAGAGTGTCTTGCAATCAAACCCGACCTCATCTTCCTCTGGGACGAAGCCTGGTTCGCATTTGCGGGTTTTACGCCAACCTATCGTCGCCGTACCGCGATGGCGACTGCGAAACGACTCAAGGCGCGTTATCGCAGCGAAGAATACGCCCTGGAGTATGCCGACTATTTAAAACGTATTGCCAAGTTAAAGGATGCCGACCTCATTGATGAGCGTTTGCTACCAGATCCGGACAAGGTTCGTGTTCGCGCCTATGCCACCCAGTCGACCCACAAGTCACTGACTTCGTTGCGCCAGGGCTCGATGATTCATATTAATGATCAGGATTTCAACCACAAGGTGCAGGAGCCATTTATCGAGGCATTTATGACGCATACCTCGACATCGCCGAATTACCAGATCCTGGCGTCGCTCGATATCGGCCGGCGCCAGGTTGAACTGGAAGGTTTTGAAATGGTGCAAAAGCAGATCGAGCTGGCGATGGCAATTCGCGAGCGGGTCGCATCGCATCCGTTGCTGAGTCGCTATTTCCGCTTCCTGTCGGCAAAAGACATGATCCCGGAAGAATATCGACCATCAGGCATCGACAGCTATTTTGATCCGGAAAAGGGTTGGCGCAACACGAGTATGGAAGAAGCCTGGGCTACCGATGACTTTGTTATCGATTTGTCACGCCTGACCCTTTACATCGGCCTCACCGGGGTTGACGGCGACACCTTTAAGAATGAATACCTGATGGACAAGTACGGCATCCAGATCAACAAGACCTCGCGCAACACCGTGCTATTTATGACCAATATCGGTACCACCCGCAGCTCGGTTGCTTTTCTGATCGAGGTGCTGGTTAAAATCGCGACCGAACTGGAGCAGGATCGTGAAGACGCGAGTCGGGTTGAGCGGAAATTGATCGAAAAAAAGATCAAGTCATTATCCGAAGAACTGCCGCCGTTACCCGATTTCAGTTACTTTCATGCCGCCTTCAGCCCGAGTGCGACGAACAAGGTCGTGACAGCAGAGGGTGATATTCGCAGCGCGTTCTTTCTTGCCTATGACGATGAAAATTGCGAGTACATGACCATCGACGAGAAAACCATTGGTACCGCAATGAAGTCCGGTCGTGAATTAGTGTCTGCCAGCTTCGTAACACCTTATCCGCCGGGTTTTCCGGTACTGGTGCCGGGGCAGGTTATCAGCGAGGCAATTCTCGCTTTTATTCGTGCGCTCGATGTCAAGGAAATCCACGGCTACGAACCCGAAATCGGCTTGCAGCTGTTCACCGAAGAAACCCTGCAAAAATTCCAGTCTGATACCTAGAACTGCAGCACCGGGATCGGTTGGCTGGTGTAAACCTCGCCATAGGCCCGGCTCTTCGCCGGATAGCCCTCGGGATCGACGAAGGCCATGTGGTAGTCACGCGCGCTAAAGTTCTGAAAGTTGAATTCCCAGCTGTTCTGTGGCCAGAAGTATTCGCAAGTATTGCGTTGCGGGTAAAACGCGGCATCGTACAGGGTGCCGAAACCACGCCCAAATCGAGTCTGGTAGAGCGGAAACTGCAGGAATTCGCGGGCGAAGGCGGCGGCGGTATGCTCGCGGTCCGCGGTAACATTGTGAAGGTGCTGGAAGCGAGCGTGAGTAAATACCTTTTCTTCGTATAGCGGCCAGCTGCTGTCCGCCTGGTGATTGGTGGCGACGCGACTGCCAACGAAGTTTGGCGTTCGACCTGCGTCGAGTTCGACAGTTTCGAACTTTGCCTCGCGATCAAGCAGCATGATGTTGTAAGCGCCCTGCACCGGAACGCGTTTGATTAACTCGCAGGCCTCTTTGACATCGCCTGCGAACTCGAGCAAATAGCGCAACAATATGGTGATCCCGAATCCGTCACCGAATTTTTCACGTCCGCCAAATGACATCGATACCGCAAGCCCATCTTCATTGATCCCGTCGAGTACTCCGGACATGCAGTCAAGCATTGCAATGACCTGGCGTTGCGCGAATTTGCTGCGCATTACCAGGCCGTCAAATACATAGGGTGAGTAATCGTAACTGCGTACCATGACGGCTTCGTCGGCGTGATAAACCGCCTGCGAGCAACCGCGAAATAACGGTGGTGGGCAATATTGAGCCAGGAAACGTGCCGCGTGATCGCCACCGCCGGCAAGATCAACCATGGTTTCGTAAATTGGCTCAAATTCAGGCATATGACGTTTGAGCGCCTGCACCGACTCGTGATAAGTAGGGCGATCAGCTTCGCCGTAGCGCAGGAACCAGCGTCGATAAGCGGGCCACAGGGTTTCAAAGTGCTGTTGCCAGGTAGCTCCCGACGCGTCTTCCGCGAAGGCACGGAAAGTAAAGTCCATGTGTGTCGCGAGACTCATTAAAACGGCGAAAAGGGTGGGTCGATGATGGTTGGCGAGGGCGTCTCTGGCATGTCTTCGGGGTCGGCGAGCCCACTACCCACGGGTTCGAGATCGTTGCGTGTCCACCAGTACCAGAAACCCTGCTCGCGTAACCAGCTGCAAAGGCGGTCGATGCTGTTCCATTCGCGACCGGCACCACGCGCATTGAAAACCCGGCACAGCTGGTTATCGACATACACCGCCACTGCCCAGGCCAGCGGATGCTTGCCCTGATCACCATAACCGCCACCCTGGTGCAGTCGCTCGATCCGGTAAACTACCGCGAACTCGCCCAACCTGGCGCTCTGACGCAGCGGCGCGAGGTCTGCCTGGGTGACTGATCCGCTTATTCCGAGTTTTGCATCTTGATCCATAGTGTTGACAAAAATAGGTTATGTGACTACATTATGAATCATAATGTAGTTGGTCGCAATTTTCCCAGTCTACATTTTTTAGTTTTAGAAACTATTTTGTCCTCATTTATCAAATTAAACATTATGGAGCATACTGTGAGTAAAAAAATTTCCCCGATCCCCCGCGGTTATAGAACTGCGACAACGTGCCTGACGGTTTTTGATATCGATGCCGCCCTCGCTTTTTACCAGGCGGCCTTCGGTGCCGAGCTACTGACGCGCCAAAGTGGTGCGGATGACGCAGTCGCGATTCATGCAACCGTCAAAATCGGCAACAGCATTATAGCCCTAAACGTGGAATCACCAGAGCAGGGTATTTTGTCACCCTTGAGCCTGGGTGCTTGCGTGGGGCAAATTCATCTTTACCATGATGATGTCGATCTGAGCTGGGAACGTGCGCTTGAAGCCGGCGCCCAGGTTCATATACCGCTATATGATGCTTACTGGGGCGATCGTACTGGCGTTCTTGTTGATGGTAACGGACACCTTTGGTCAATGGCCAGCAAGATTGAAAATGTGTCCCAGGATGAGATTGCACGACGTGCAAAGGCCTGGTACCAGGTTTCAGCGGAGATTCCGGCAGAGATGGAATACCCGGCCGAGGCATTTTTGACCGAGGAAACGCTTGCGCAGGATAACGTTGCTGTCTAAGCTTCGAGCTTTCGTTTCAGGCACGAAGGGCCGGGATCTGTCTCGGCCCTTTTCGTGTAAAGCTCCGGGTATGCAAGAAAACTCTCTGACCGCAATAGAACAATTAAAAGCGCTTGCGCAAGGTAAAACAAACGCCGTTGAACTTCTCGAGCAAACAATTTCGCGTGCTGAAGAAATTGTACCCCTTTTAAATCCAGTCGCATTAAAGCTCTATAGCCGCGCCCGCCAGGCAGCCCAGGATGCCGATAAATTGCGCGCCAGTGGCAAAGGCGGTCGGCTTTGCGGATTGCCGATCACGATTAAAGATTCGCAGTTCCTGGCCGGTTACCCCTGTGCCAACGGGTCACATATTCTCAGCGATTTCATTCCGACCGAGACCTGTCGCGCGATTGAATTACTGGAACGGGAAGGTGCGATCATTTTCGCCAAGACCACTTGTCCCGAATTCAGCCTGACCGGAGTAACGCACTCAGAGATTTACGGACTGACATCTAATCCCTGGAATATTGAACGCACCTGCGGCGGGTCTTCAGGCGGTGCGGCGGTCGCGGTCGCGACCGGAATGGGGTCGTTTTCACTGGGTGGTGACGGTGGTGGCTCAATCCGGATTCCGGGTGGATTTTGCGGTATTGTCGGTTTCAAGCCCAGTTTCGGGGCAATCCCGCGCGAACCTTGCTTCCCTTCGTGGCAGTCCCTGGTGTGCTATGGCCCGATGACACGAAGCGTTGCCGATGCGCGCCTGTTCTTTGAAATTATGAGTGAAGGCTTCCCTAAACCTGCCAAAAAGAGCCCCACTAAAGCGCCGCTCATTTTCTCCGAGGACCTCGGATTCGCACCAGTCGACACGGACGTACGCGAGGCATTCGGGCACGTGATCGAGCTATTAAATCAGGATGGGCTTAACTTGGTAAACGATAATCCAGGGCTACCGTCTTCGGCGGTTACCTGGGCGGTTACCGCCAGTTACGATGCGGCCGAAAACGCGCGTGACAGCGCTTACAACCTCGACTACCTGGGTGAAGTGGCGAAGGGTTTTATCGATTTTGGCGAGCAGTTCAGTGCAGAAGACTTCGCCGAAGCACAGGCACACCGCGAGGTTATTCGTGCACATTATGCGCAAATGTTTGCGCGCCATGGTGCGAGAATACTAATAACGCCCACGCTAGGCTGCGAAGCTTTTCCTCACGGGACCATTCATCCAGAGAAGATAGACGACACCCATATCGAGCTCCCCTGGCTGGATTGGGCCAGCTTTCTTTATGATGCCAATCTTGTCGGTATGCCGGCCTGTGCTATTCCGATGGGCTTTGGTGACGAGGGCCTGCCACTGTCATTACAGATCATGGGAACAGAGGGTAGCGACTATGAGGTCCTGCGCATTGCCGAGGCCATCGAAAACTTTATCGGCTGGGATAATTCGATCGTTACACCCAAGGCCAGCAGCCTCGGACAAACCGCCTAGAAAAGCTTGGAGCCGAAAGGATCCTGGTAAAGTTCCGGAACCGCCTTCGGCTCGACGCCATGGAACTCGGCGTTAATCGCTGCGGTCCAGAGTTTGGCGCGTTCACGTAATTCGCGTTGTTCGGTCTGCATGCGACCACGCGACACGATGATACCGAGGTCGGCACCCTTGTAAACGTAGTCACCCTCGCGATAAACCCGCAGATAGTAAGCCTCGTCGTTATCGATGACGTTGGTCCAGTCGAGATCGAGCCGATCGAATTCAATACCCCCGTGCTTGTCCATGCTCCATACGCCGCTCTTGGGAGCATGGGTGAGTAACTTCACCTTGTCCTCGGTCTGCTTCAACACCAGCTGGCTCCAGAAGTCGTATTCGTTCCAGCGATTTTGTACTTTGCGCAGATCAATTTCGTAATCGACATCGAGATATTCGAGCAAATGAAACAGGAACAGCGGTACCCCGCCGTAATGGGCGGTAATCAGGTTGGTTAACGGGCTGGCGCCGCTGATGCGCGGATTGACCTCGCCCAGATAGGGGGTGCCATCGTCGGTATCGAGCAGGAAATCCATGCAAAATACGCCCTTGTAGCCTTCCTTGTAAAGCTTATCTCCCAAAGCCGAGGCCATATTGCGCAGCTCCCTGCGAGTCTTCGCGTTAAATATCTTCGGCCAGACATCGTTGCCGCACCAGCCACCCTTGTAAGGGGTAATTTCCTCGAACCCGGTAATGTCGGTCTGGATCGGACCCGACAGGGTACCGTGACGCGTCACGCAAACTTCGAGCGTTCCGGGCATATGATTGATGCGTTTCATGATCTTCAACTGTTCGCCCTTCATGTCCTCGGCATTCTTTTTCCAGTCGGCTTCAGACTTGATAAAAAAAGTAGTGCGGCCGGAATCGCCATAAGGGGTCTGCACCACGAGGTCATTACCCAGCTTCCCATCGGTGGCGGCTTTCATAAGCTCATCGAAGCTGTCAGCCTTGCCAAGTACATTAGGTGCGCTATCGATACCGGCCGCGCTCGCCAACCGGGTCAATTCAATCTTGGAATCCAGTTTCTTGCGCAACGCTACCGGAGGCAGGGCTATATCAACCCCCAGGTCGCGACAGATTTCTTCGGTCTTTTCGTCGAGCATGACGAACAGTAACTTGGCCGGACCGTGACCCGCCTTCTTGATCTTGTCGATAACTTCCTTGTGCATCAGCATGTAGTTGCACACATCCTCCATCGATTCAAACTCGGCATGGCCTTTTTCCGTGGGTACGAATACACGTGGGTGGGCGCCGTCAAAAGAATCGAAATAGTTGATGTGATAAAAGCGATTGACGAATTTTTCCAGGCCCAACAGGTTGAAAGCGGTCGGGGAGACGAAAAAAATCGGCGTTTCATTGCGCCGAAAAAAAGTCAGGATGTCGGATAATCCGCGAACCTTGGCGCTTCTGCCCATTTTTATTCCCCCGTTAAATGGAATGATATGAATCGATTAAGAGCAAACGATCATATAAGATTGTGATGCCGAAAGCACCTCGATAATCAAACAGACCCAAAGTCTATGACCAGAATCAGCCGTCGACGTAAACGTTCCGCCCCCGCAGAAACGCCGGTTGCGGTTCGTCAAATCGACCGCAAGATTCTACGTAATCGCTTCGCTCCACTGGAACCGCTGGACCAGGAGCAACTTGAATTCATTCACGATATCTCGCTGCGAATCGTCGAAGAAGAAGGTATCGAGGTGCTGGGTGATCAGGCGCTGGATTTATTTCGCAAGGCCGGTGCCAGCGTAGACGAGCAGGGCGTGGTTCGCATGGACCGGGGGTTGTTACTCGAAACCGTGGCGCAAGCACCAGAGACCTTTGAAGTAGTCCCGCGCAATCCGGAGCAAACCCTGTCGGTGGGGGGTGACGTAATCAATTTTGGCCTGGTGTCGGGAACACCCAATGTTCACGACAATATCAACGGGCGGCGCGCGGGAAACTACGAAGACTACAAAAAGCTGATCAGTTTCGGGCAGTATTTCAATGTCCTGACCTTCTTTGGTAACCAGGCGACCGCACCGACCGACATGCCGGCGAATTCGCGCCACCTGGATACCACCTATATCAATCTGACGCTTTCTGATAAACCTTTCTTTGCCACGGGAATCGGCGGTGGACGCGCTCGCGACGCGATCGAAATGAGCGCGATCGCGCGGGGTTTAAGCATGGAGGAAATGAAAACCAACCCGAGCGTGATGACCAATATCAACGTGAATTCACCACGCAAGCTCGATGATGCCATGGCCTATGGATCGATGCAGATGGCGATGTTTGGTCAGCCGGTGACGGTCACTCCGTTTACCCTGATGGGTGCGATGACACCCACGACGATGGCTGGTGCGCTGGCACAGCAGAATGCGGAAGCACTGGTCGGTATTGCGCTGTTGCAGTTGACTAATCCGGGCACGCCGGTGGTTTACGGTGGCTTTACTTCCAATGTTGATATGCGTTCTGGCTCACCGGCTTTCGGCACCCCTGAAAACGCGCTTGCCAATATTGCCAGCGGCCAGCTGGCGCGTAAATACAAACTGCCTTACCGCACCAGCGCCTGTAATGCCTCGAATGCGGTTGATGCGCAGGCGACCTACGAAACCCAGATGGCATTGTGGGGTGCGGTCATGGGCCATGGTAACTTGATTTATCACACGGCCGGTTGGTTGGAGGGCGGACTGGTCGCATCGTTCGAAAAACTCGTTATCGATTGTGAAATGCTGCAGCACATGAGCAAGATGCTTGAGCCACTCAAGATAGATCTTGCTGAAACCGGTCTCGAGGCAATGCACGAGGTTGGCCCGGGCGGACATTTCTTCGGTTGCGCACATACCATGGAGCGTTACAAGAACGCGTTTTATGAACCTTTTATCAGCGACTGGAAAAACAGTGAAAACTGGGTCCTGGCAGGCTCCAAAGATGCCACCATGCGGGCCACCGAATTGTGGCCGAAAATTCTCGCGGAGTTTGAACCGCCCGCTGTCGATCCTGCGATCGAGGAAGCGCTGCAGGCCTACATGGCACATCGCAAGGAAGAACTGGGTGGCCAGGAACCAATACTCGAACCGACGCGCTAAGCTGGTACGAGGTTCAGAGGTTGTCATACCGCGGCTTGACCGCGGTATCCAGTGGTAAAGAATAAGTCGGGCGTTGCTGGATCCCGCGATCAAGTCGCGGGATGACAGTCTAGTCGCGGGATGACAGTATGGTCGCGGGATGACAGCCTAGTCGGGTGATTATTTCAGCAGTTTTTCTTCGAAGGGGTATTTGATTAGATTCTCGTAACCGTCTTCGGTAATCAGTACCTGGTCTTCAAGCTTTACACCTTCCTTACCGTCGACTTCACCGGCGTAAACCTCGACACAAAACACCATTCCCGGCTCAACTACGCCGTCGTATCCGTGCGTCTCGTAATCCTCGCGATAACGAATTGCCGGGTATTCATCGCACAGGCCGACACCATGCATCACCACCCCGTAACGGTTCGGAATGCAGTTATCCGGTAAACGGTGCGCTTTTTGCGTGATTTCGCTGAAAGTGATCCCTGGTTTCAACAACTCCATGTTGGTCATGATATGTTCGTGCGAGATGCGATAGATGTGTTTTTGTGCTGCGGTGGGTTCCACGTCACCACAGAGCCAGGTGCGCGAGATGTCACAACACATGCCGTAGGTGCCGACCATGTCGGTGTCGAGTGCGAGCAATTCACCATCACTGATGATGCGCGGGCCTGACTCCTGGAACCATGGGTTGGTACGTGGGCCGGAAGAAAAAATTCGCGTTTCGAGCCATTCGCCGCCGCGCTTGATATTACCGGCATGCAATACCGACCAGATTTCGTTTTCACTCTTGCCTGCCTCGCAGGCGTCCTGCATTTCATACATCGCGGCTTCACAGGCCGCGATTGAACAGCGCATCGCCTTGATCTCATCGGGGCCTTTGATCACTCGAGCTTCCTCGGTGACTGCCTGTCCTTCAAAAACTTCGAAGCCCGTTTTTTCGAGTGCGCGTAGTCCCGAGATCTCAATCTTATCGACTGCCAGACGTCGATTGTCACCCGAATGGCTACGCATCAAATCGTCGATGTTGTTGGCAAAATACATCGCGTGTTCTTCGCCACGGTGCGCTGACTCAAAGTAAAAAAATGACGCGCCATGGCGGCGTTCTTTGACCAGCGGTAAATGATCGGAAAGGTGCTCACAGCTATGGAAATCGAACAGCACGATGTAGCCATCGGCAGAGACGAAGCAGGCGCGTGCCGGATTGTGCGTGATCCACAATTGCATGTTGGTGGAGTCGGTGGCGTAACGGATGTTGAGCGGATCGAATAAAACAATACCGCCGTAGTCGCGTGCCTGTAACTCCTGCACCAGGCGCTGCAGCCGAAACTCGCGCATCGTATCGAGATGTGGGATCTCGAGGCCAAGCGCTTCCCACTCGGCAAAGGCGAGATCGGTGGGACCGATCTCTACACGGTCATTATCGTCCGGCGTGCCATCAGGTTTCAAAGCAGCATCCGGATTTCGATAGGGATCGATCTTGCGGTTTGAGCTGTCGATGGAGTAAGGGGATGAAGCCATTAATGAATCTCGATAGAGGTAACAGAATTATTACAAGAATAAGGGATTAGCGGTGTTAAGATAAATCATTATTTAATGAGTTTAGTCATATTTTTGCAGGTCGTAGTTAATGAATGAAGACAAAAAAGCGTCACTCGAATCGCGCCTGCCGCACGCCTGTCACTATATTGACCCGGTGAGTGGCGGCATCAGTCCGCCGCTGCAGTTTTCGACGACCTATGCCCGGGATGCCGAGTACGAGTACTTAAGTGACTACAGCTACAGCCGCTCTGGTAATCCGTCGTGGGAAGTACTGGAGCAGGTCTGCGCCGAACTTGATGGTGGGGCCGAAGCCAAATGCTTTGCCTCGGGCATGGCCGCGGTTTGCGCTTTTTTCGAAACCGTTAATAGCGGTGAACACGTGGTTGCGCCGCGGGTCATGTATCACGGCTCGCAGGACTGGCTGCGCCGTATTTCGGAAAAGCGCGCGATCGGACTCAGCTTCTTCGATGCCGGCGATATCGAGAAATTACGGGAGGTGGTGCAGCCCGGCAAAACATCCGTGGTATGGATCGAGACCCCGGTAAACCCGACCTGGGACGTGATTGATATTGCCGCTGCCGCGGAGATTGCGCACGCAGCAGGCGCGATACTCGCGGTTGACGGAACCGTTGCCTCGCCGGTGACGACCCGCGCGCTCGAGTATGGTGCCGATATCGTGTTTCACTCGGCAACCAAGTACCTCAATGGTCACAGCGATGTGGTTGCAGGCGTTCTGGTGACCAAAGAAATGAATCAGCGCTGGGAAGAAATCAAACTGGTGCGGACCCTGATGGGCGGCGTGCTGGGGCCATTTGAGGCCTGGTTACTGTTACGCGGTATGCGTACCCTGTTTGTGCGTTTTAACCATGCATCACAGAGCGCTTTGCGGCTGGCACAGCACTTTGAGAAAGATCCGCGTCTACAACGAGTGCTGTATCCCGGTCTCGAAAGTCATCCCGGGCACGAAATTGCTAAACGCCAGATGACCCATGGCTTCGGTGCCATGGTATCATTGCTGGTCAATGGAGGTGCTGAAGAAGCGAAACGAATTGCCGGCAATACCCGCCTGTTCGTGCGCGCTACCTCATTGGGGGGCGTCGAAAGCCTGATCGAGCATCGCGCATCCGTGGAAGGGCCGCATAGTGCTGTGCCGCAAAATTTACTACGCCTGTCAATTGGTATTGAAAATTGTCAGGATTTAATAGACGATCTTGAACAGAGCCTGGAAGCGCTCTGAAAACCTTGGGGAAAGAATATGTCAGTACAAAGTTCCATCGATGATACAACCGCTTCGATTATGTCGGCGTTGTCGAGCCATGATCTGTCAGACTCGGATAGGGAGCAGGTTGCTACCTTAGTAGGCCAGTTGCTGGTGAAGACGGTTGAAAAAACAACTAAAAATCACCTGGAGGCGGCAGCTAACTGTTGCGGACCTGAAATAGATCTGGCACACCAGATCAGGGAAGAAATCAATCGTAAAAAAGACGTGTTGATTTCCAACCTGAAAGCGCTGCGTTAACCCGGCTATTGCTCGCTTTCAAATTCGTGGCAGGCGTGCTCGATGGCATGCGCGAAAGAGCGCGCAAGACTACGAATCACGAATAAATCGTAAGTTGGCGTATCGTCAACCTGGATTACGGTGGCGTTCATATGCGCTACTGAAGTCATCGCGCACTGGCCTGGGCCAAACGCACGCGGATGCAGGTCGATCGCGGTATTTTTTGCCATGACCTGGCGCGCATGTAAACCGCTCAGGCGTAAACCGCAGCGACCGTGGCTTTGATCAACCACCGCCCCGAGATCACCCGTCGTCTCGAGATCACCCGTCGCCTCGAAATCACCCGTCGCCCCGAGATCACCCGTCGCCTCGAGATCACCCACCGCATCTTGTAGCACTTTGAATAGTTCACCGGGCGCGCGTCCCGCTTCTGCGTCGCTGCACACGATCATCCAGCTATTAGGCCCGTTCCAGCAAACCTGCGTTTTGCCATCCGAATTGACGATGCCGGGCCGGGTCGAACATTTTATGCCGAGTGCCGTAGCGATCGCCGCGGCTGTATCCGGGTGTTTGCCATTGAAGGACAACACCTGGATCGCAGTCAACGCCTTGCGTTCACTCAGGCGAACATTCTTGTAGTCGACGATGAAATCGCCGTTGCTCGGTAACAGCGGCGATACGCGCAGCGGTAAGTCTTGTTTATCAGGCACGGACGAGTTCTCCCTCGGGATCGATGAATACAGGGTGGCAGATCTCGACCTTGAGTGTCTCATCGTCGAGTGGAAACACCACTTCGATCTGTTCACCATGTCGCGAAGCGCCATCGCGCAGCAGGCCGAGCGCAATGCCGCAGCCCAGTTGAGGGCTGTAGGTTGTTGCGGTCACATGACCCTGTGACTGGCTCACGGTCTCCAGCTTAACTTTTGGATCGACCAGGTGTGCGCCGATGCGCAGGTTTCTGTCTGCTTCAAGCGACTTCAGCCCAACCACTTGCAAACGACCTTCGCCCACCAGCATCGGACGCTCAGAATTATGTTTACCGATGAAATGCTTTGCACGGTTAGCCATGCCTTCGAGGCCAAGGTCCTTCGCGGTAGTGCGACCGTCGAGTTCGGAGCCGGCGACGTGACCCTTCTCGATACGCATGGTGCCGAGCGCCTCGGTACCGTAAACCGAAACCTCCATTTCCTCGCCGGCCTCGAGTAGTTCCAGCCAGGCCTGTTCGCCATAGTCGGCGGGTACGTTGATTTCGTAGGCGAGTTCGCCGGAAAAGGAAATCCGGAACAGGCGCGCCGGGATATTGTTCATCATGCATTCGCCGACGCTCATGAACGGGAGGGCTTCGTTGCTGACGTCGATATCGATAACCTGTTCCAGCAGCTTGCGGCTGTTGGGCCCGGCGACCGCAATCCCGGTCCATTGTTCGGTGACCGAGCAGAACACGACATCGAGCTCGGGCCACTCGATCTGGTGATACTGCTCCATATGCGCGAGTACCGATGCGGCATTGGCGGTGGTTGTAGTCATGAAGAAATGATTTTCTGCGAGACGTGAAGTGGTGCCATCGTCATAAACCATGCCGTCTTCGCGCAGCATCGCGCCGTAACGCACCTTGCCCACGGGTAGCTTGAGCCAGTTATTGATATACAACCGATTTAAAAATTCGGGTGCATCGGGTCCCTGAATATCGATCTTGCCCAGCGAGGTCACATCGACGATCGCGACATTGTTGCGGGTCGCCTCGGCTTCACGAATGTAGCAATTTTTCATCGTGTCAGCCGGTTGTTGCGGGTAATAACGAGCGCGTAACCACAAACCGGCTTCAATAAAGACGGCACCCTGTTTTGTGTTCCAGTCGTGAATCGCGGTACGCCGCACCGGCATGAAATCGTAGCCGACGGTATGCCCGGCAAAAACGCCCATTGCGACCGGGACGTAGGGTGGGCGAAAAGTCGTAATACCGACTTCAGGAAGCGGCTCACCGCGTTGACAGGCGAGTATCGCCAGCGCGTTGACATTGCTGGTCTTGCCCTGGTCGGTCGCCATGCCCTGGGTGGTGTAGCGTTTCAGTAACTCGACCGAATCGAAACCCTCCTGGGAAGCCAGTACCACATCGCTGGCCTTGACGTCGTTTTGCTGATCGACGAACTGCTTGTAAGTCTTGTTATACGGCGTTGGTGAAATCCACAAAGCCTCGACCGCGTAGTCGCTTTCATTTTCTGCCTTGGCCACGCCCATTTTTCTGGACTTGAATCCGGTCTGCCTGGCAGCCTGGGTTCCCGCGGTGACACCTTGCGCGAGGCAGTCCTGCAGGCTGAAACTGCCACCTGCGGCACCAACCGATACCTCTGACTGACGTGATTTACCCGGTACGAAGCTTAAGATCGAATCATCGTAAACCGGCCTGGCACCCGACTGGCTATGCAGGTGAACATTTGGATTCCAGCCACCGGAGCAGGCGATTAGATCGCAATCAATGCGCTCGGGATCGAGGGTGTCCCCCTGGGTCGTGACAATCTGGGCGTAGCTTACCTGTTGATGACCCTCGGCAGAACCAACGGTACTGCCGGTCAATAGACGGATCGAGAGCTTTTCGAGTTCCTCTGCTAACGCTGCATCCGGGTTTTTGCGCGAATCCACAACCGCAGCGATACTGATTCCGGCGTGATGTAGATCGATCGCGGTGCGGTAAGCGTCGTTATTGTTGGTCGCGATCACGGCCCGCCTGCCGGGTTTGACGCCATAACGATTCACATAGGCTCTTGCGGCAGAGGCGAGCATCACGCCAGGCATGTCGTTATTGCCGAAAACCAGTGGGCGCTCGGTGGCGCCGGTCGCGATGACAACCCGACCCGGGTAAAAGGTCCACATGCGCTGGCGCGGATGACCCTGGTGCGGGACCGGCATATGGTCACTGACCTTTTCGATCGCCGCGACCACGTTATGATCGTAGTAACCGAACAACGTGGTACGGGTTAGCACGTGGACGTTGTCCATCTCCTCGAGTTGAGAATAGATTTCATCCGCCCATTCGCTGCCAGCTTTGCCGTTGATGGAATAGTTTTCGTGGTTGAGCGATCCGCCCACTCGTGGGTGCTCATCAACCAGAATGACGCGTGCTTCCGCGCGGGCAGCGGCGAGTGCGGCCGATAACCCGGCAGGCCCCGCACCAACCACCAACACATCGCAGTGTTCATGACATTGTTCGTAAAAATCGGGATCGGGTTCGGTGGGCGCGGTCCCGAGACCGGCCGCGCGGCGGATGACGTGCTCGTAGACATTGGTCCAGAATGAAGGCGGCCACATGAAGGTCTTGTAGTAAAAGCCGGCCGATAACAACGGTGAAAACAGATTATTGATCGACATGATGTCGAAACTTAGTGAAGGCCAGCGATTCTGGCTATTGGCAACCAGGCCGTCAAACAGTTCGATCGTCGTCGCTCGCGTATTTGGTTCTTTGCGCGGCCCGGTGCGCAACTCGACGATCGCGTTAGGTTCTTCCGAGCCGGCGGTCTGAATGCCACGTGGCCGATGGTACTTGAAACTGCGTCCAAGCAGGTGTACGCCGTTGGCAAGCAATGCCGATGCGAGGGTATCGCCCTCGTAACCCTGGTACGGCTTGCCGTCGAAGGTAAAGCTGAAGACGCGGCCGCGATCGATTTGTCCACCACTGCTGGTACGGTATTGTTGTCCCATATCTATCAAGCCTCCCTGTCAGGAGCTGAAAGCCTGGGGGAGACCGGGGCGGTACTGAAAATTTCATGCGTCACGGTATCACGTTCGACCACGAGCCAGGCGCGGCAGCCATTGACATGGTGCCAGTATTCGCGATGCGGCCCGGCTGGATTTTGACGCGTATAAACGTAGTGATACCAGTCGTCCTGGGGCGCGTAGTCGGCAGGTCGCTCGACCGTGGCGTCGCCACCGTAGGAAAACTCGTCTTCGTTGCGCACCCCGCACCAGGGGCAGTCGATTCTTAGCATATCAATACCTCCTAGTGTGATTTGGGTGAGGCGCCAACGCCTTTCTCATCGATGATATTACCTTCGCGAAATCGCTCCAGCGTAAACTCGGCGTTCAGCGCATGCGGTTTGTCATTTGCAATGGTGTGTGCAAATACCCAGCCCGAAGCCGGGGTAGCCTTGAAGCCGCCGTAACACCAGCCCCCGTTCAGGTAGAGGTTATCAATCGGCGTCTTACCGATGATCGGTGTGCCGTCCATCGACATATCCATAACGCCGCCCCACTGGCGCAATACGCGCAAGCGTGCGAGGCAGGGCATCATGGTCACGCCACCGGCAACAACATGATTGAAGGTCGGCAGGTTGCCGCGTTGCGCGTAGGTATTCCAGCCGTCGATATCACCGCCGAAAACCAGGCCGCCCTTGTCCGACTGGCTCATGTAAAAGTGGCCCGCGCCAAAGGTACAGACTGTGTCTACCAGCGGCTTGATGCCTTCGGTGACAAAGGCTTGCAGCACGTGTGATTCGATCGGCAGTTTCATGCCAACCATATCGAACAAACGGCTCGAGTTACCCGCGACCGCAACGCCAACCTGGCCTGCCTCTATGGGGCCGCGCGTGGTTTCGACACCGATGACCTGGTTACCCTTGCGTTTAATGCCAGTGACTTCGCACTTTTGAAAGATTTCGACACCGAGCCGGTCGGCGGCGCGCGCGTAACCCCAGGCCACCGCATCGTGGCGCGCGGTACCGCCGCGTGGCTGCGCCAGGCCGCCCTGTATCGGGAAGCGCGTTTTTTTCGAGAAATCGAGGTGTGGCATTAGTTTCCTGACGCCATCCAGATCATGCATGACCGCATCGATACCGTTTAATCTCAGCGCGTTACCGCGCCGCGCGAAAGCGTCGCGCTGGGCATCATTATGAATCAGGTTTAATACACCGCGCTGACTGAACATCACGTTGTAGTTCAGGTCCTGGCTCAGACCTTCCCATAATTTCATGGAATGCTCGTAGAACTGTGCATTCGGGTTGAGCATGTAGTTGGAGCGCACGATGGTCGTGTTGCGCCCGGTATTTCCGCCACCGATGTAACCTTTCTCCACGACCGCGACGTTGGTTATGCCGTGCAGCTTGGCGAGGTAATACGCCGTGGCCAAACCATGACCTCCGCCGCCGATAATGATGACGTCGTAGCGTTTGCGCGGTTCCAGGTTGCGCCAGGCCCTGGTCCAGCCTCGGTTTCCGGTGAGTGCCTGTTTGAGCAGGCTGAATCCTGAATAATGCATAAGCTTGTTATTGGTTGAGACAGCGTAAAGAATACCCGGTGACAGCCACCCATTGCCAGCGAATCTGCCGGCTAGTATGCGTATTCAACGTGTGTGATCAGTTTAAACAGAATGCAGGGATTGCAGTCAACCGTTAAACGACTTGCCAGAGCATATAAACGACATGCCTTAGCGAACAGGATATAGCGATAATCAATCAGGGTTGCGCCGCGTGATTGTCTGCAGCTGCGTTTAGTCATCGAGCAGGCTGGTTTCTCAAGTCGATCGTATAGTTGATAAATCCGTCGGTACCCCCGGTGATCTTGTCATACAGGCTGCGTGCTACCGAGTTGTGACTCTGTGTATGCCAATAGACTTCGGCCCATCCCTGTTGCCTTGCGGCGTCGATAACGGCGTCGATCAGCAGCTTGCCGACTCCAGCGCCGCGGATACCCGGGAGCACGAATAAATCATTGAGATAACACACCGGCTGCGCATACCAGGTATGCGTATGCGGGAAAAAGTGGACCATGCCGACCAGATTGCCCTCATCGCTTGCAGCCACGCGGCACTGGATTTCATGCGCGGGGTCCATAATCCGCTGCCATAGCAAATCCGTAATTTCGTCTGCCAGGCTCGATTGGTAGAACTCCAGGTAGCCTTGCCAAAGTGGGCCCCATTGGGCTCGATCTGATTCAGTGGCCGGCCTTACTTGATAGTCAGGTGATGTCATCGGGGTAGTTCAGGTTCGTTGGAAACTGGTCAATTATATCTTGCCTGGCATCGTCGTGATGGCTAAAATCGCAGCCCGCTGGCAGCGATGGCGTCGGTGCCGATGAAGCGACTATTCAGGTCCTGTACGCCCGGATATTTTCGGAGTGAGTACTAATGTCCCAAAACCAACGTCCCGATTTCTTCGAACTGCAAAACGGTTCGAAAGCAAAACTACCCTTTTCCAATACCGAGTATGAAAACCGCCTTGCAGGACTGCGTCAACTGATGGTCAGTTCGGGTGTTGACGCGATGTTGCTGACTTCGATGCACAACATCGCTTACTACTCTGGCTTTCTTTACTGTTCTTTCGGTCGCCCCTACGCCTGCGTGGTAACCGCTGAGCGCTGTGTTACCGTTTCGGCCAATATCGACGGCGGCCAGCCGTGGCGCCGTTGCTATGCTGAAAACCTGATTTACACGGATTGGAAACGCAATAATTACTGGCGTGCAGTGAAATCCATCATACCCAACAGCAAGCGGATTGGCATCGAAGGCGATCATCTGACCCTGGCAACTCGCCAGGTGATGAGTGATCTGCTGGGCGATATCGAAGCAATTGATCTGAACCAGCAAATCATGGGCCTGCGCCTGATTAAATCGCCGCAAGAAATCGAACTCATCAAGGGTGGAGCGCGTACCGCCGATATCGGCGGCGAAGCGATCCGTGACGCGATCCGGGTCGGTACCCGCGAAATCGACGTGGCGATGGCTGGTAGGGATGCGATGGAACTCGAAATTTCGCGTGCCTACCCGGACAGTGAGTTGCGCGATAGCTGGGTCTGGTTCCAGGCCGGGCTCAACACTGATGGCGCCCACAACCCGGTGACCACGGCGAAGCTCGAGGTGGGTGATATACTCAGCCTGAATACTTTTCCGATGATATCGGGATATTACACCGCGCTCGAACGCACGCTTTTTCTCGGTGAGCCCGATGTTGCCTCGCTTAAAGTCTGGCAGGCCAATGTCGAGGCGCACGAACTCGGATTATCGCTGATCAAGCCCGGTGCGACCTGCTCGGGGATCTGCGCCGAAATCAATCGCTTGTTTGAAGAAAAAGACCTGCTTCAGTATCGCTCTTTTGGCTACGGACATTCCTTCGGCGTACTGTCACATTATTACGGCCGCGAAGCCGGACTCGAGCTGCGTGAAGATATCGATACCGTGCTGGAACCGGGAATGGTGATTTCGATGGAGCCGATGCTGACGCTGCCACTGGGCGTGCCGGGTGCCGGCGGATACCGTGAACACGATATCCTGGTGGTCGGTGATGACGGGGCGGAAAACATTACCGGCTTCCCCTACGGCCCTGAGCACAATATCATCGCTGCATAAGCATCGTCATCCCGATACGTCGGGCCGCCGCGAAATCGTGGATACGATATCAGTTGGGGCGACGACTATTGATAAAGTGAGGTCATATGCCAGAAGAACGGTCACATCCGGAAGTTCGAGCGGCGGTCGCGCGCCTTTGTGCCGTCTACCCAGATGAGTACTGGCGCGAAAAGGATCGCGACAAGGCTTACCCGGGCGAGTTTGTGCAGGCGCTTACCGATGCGGGCTACCTGTCGGTACTGATACCGGAAGAATACCAGGGTGCCGGCATGGATCTGGCCGCGGCCTGCGCCGTGCTCGAGGAGATCCAGCACAGCGGCGCCAATGGCGCTGCCTGCCACGCGCAGATGTATATCATGGGTACCCTGCTGCGCCATGGCAGCGATGCTCAAAAGCAGAAGTACCTGCCCGATATTGCCTCGGGCGCACTGCGACTGCAGGCTTTCGGGGTGACCGAACCCTCTAGCGGAACCGATACCACGCGCATTAAAACGCGTGCGCATCGTGATGGCGATGACTATATCGTCAGTGGGCAGAAAGTCTTTATTTCACGTGTCGAATACTCCGACTTGCTGTTACTGCTGGTGCGTACCACGCCACGTGACGAAGTTGCAAAACCGACCCAGGGCATGTCTGTACTGCTGGTTGATCTGCGTGAAGCGGTGGGTAACGGCTTGACGGTGCGGCCGCTCGAAACCATGCTGAATCATGCAACCACCGAACTCTTCTTTGATAATTTACGGGTGCCGGCGGAAAACCTGGTGGGTGAGGAGGATAAAGGCTTCAGCTATATACTTGACGGTATGAACGCTGAGCGTATTTTGATCGCAGCCGAGTGTATCGGTGATGCGCGCTGGTTCATCGACCGCGCCAGCAGTTATGCCCGCGAGCGTGAGGTTTTTGGTGCGCCGATTGGCAAGAACCAGGGTATTCAGTTTCCCATTGCGCGTGCTCATGTTCAAACCGAAGCGGCCGCACTGATGGTCGATAAGGCGTGCCGCATGTTCGATGCCGGTGAGGCCTGCGGTTCGGAGGCCAATATGTCGAAACTGCTGGCCGCCGATGCCTCCTGGGCTGCCGCGGACATGTGCCTGCAAACCCACGGCGGTTACGGATTCACGGTCGAGTACGATATCGAGCGCAAGTTTCGTGAAACCCGCCTTTACCAGGTCGCACCGATATCGACTAACCTGATCCTTTCGAATATTGCAACGCATGTACTGGGCTTACCCAAATCTTTTTAAGCTACCCATAACAATTAATCTATGCTGAAACTGAATGACATACTGGTGGTTTCGCTGGAACAGGCGGTAGCCGCCCCATTTTGTTCCAACCGTCTTGCCCATGCAGGTACCCGGGTTATAAAAATAGAACGCGCGGAAGGCGATTTTGCGCGCGGTTACGATAGCGTGGTACACGGCGAGTCGGCTTACTTTATCTGGCTGAACCAGGGTAAAGAGTCCCTGGTGCTCGATATTAAGGTGGCAGGCGATGCCGAGTTGCTGCATCGCATTCTCGCCCGGGCCGATGTGTTTATCCAGAATTTGGCCCCGGGAGCGGCGGCGCGCGCCGGCTTTGGCAGTGATGATTTGTTGAAACTTCATCCGCGCCTAATCTGCTGTGATATCTCGGGTTATGGTGACGAGGGTGAGTACAGCGCAATGAAAGCCTACGATTTACTGGTGCAGTGCGAATCGGGGATGGCCTCAATCACCGGAACGCCGGAGGCTCCGGGTCGTATCGGGGTCTCGGCCTGCGATATCAATTGCGGGCAGCAAGCTTATGCCGCAATCCTCGAGGCCTTGATCGAGCGCGAACAAGGTAATACGGGTTGCATTATCAAGGTCTCGTTGTTCGACGGCATGGCGGAGTGGCTGGCGGTACCGTTACTGCATTACGATTATGCCGGCCAGATCCAACCGCGCGTCGGAATTAATCACGCGACGATTTCACCCTACGGTGCTTACCGCTGCCGCGACGGTCTCGATATCGTTCTCGCGATCCAGAACGAGCGCGAGTGGAGCAATTTCTGTGCGCAAGTGCTGGGCGATGAAACCCTGGCAGACGATTCCCGGCTCAAATCCAACCAGGTACGGGTTGTGAATCGCGATTACGTCGATCAGCTCATCGGCGAGGTATTCTCGCAGCTGGATCAAGCTTCGGCCGTCGAGCGCTTGCGCGAGGCGGGAATCGCCTATGGGAAACTTAATGATATTGCCGGCCTGTCTGCGCACCCCCAACTGCGCCGCGTCAAGATCGATACACCGAGCGGGGACGCGCAAGTGGCAGCGGTTGCTGCGATACGCTCTAATGAAACCGAAAAGCCGCGTAATGTGCCCGCTATTGGCGAGCATAGCGACGCGATTCGTAACGAATTTTCCTGAGGAAGCAGAACTTGGAAACCATAGACTGGAGTGATTTTGAAAAGGTCGAGCTGCGGGTTGGCAGCATTGTCGAAGTCGAGGATTTCCCCGAGGCGCGCAAGCCGGCTTACCGGCTGAAGATCGATTTTGGTGATGAAATTGGCCTGCGTAAGTCGAGTGCCCAGATTACCGACATATACTCGAAACAAGACCTCGTCGGACGCCAGGTCGTTGCCGTCGTAAACTTCCCGCCGAAGCAAATCGGGCCGATGCGATCAGAATGCCTGGTTACCGGGTTTCATCGTAAAGATGGCGCCGTGGTGCTGGTATGCCCCGACAGCGAAGTGCCGAACGGCGCGAAACTCGTTTGATCGAAACTAGGCTATACTCAAGACGTAATACAACCCCCTAATTACCAGGAGATCACCATGCTGATAGCAAAATTAACCCGCTGCCTGCTTATTGCCCTTGCTGCCTTTGCAGTTAGCCTGCCGAGTCAGGCGGCGATGGTCGGTACCGCACAGATGCAAAGCAGCCAGTTGTCCATCGATCTTGGCAGTATCGCGGCTAAACGAGACTGGATAGAGGAGCAGTTGGTTGTTGGTGGTGTCGAAGCGAAAGATGCCGCGTTGCGTGTCGCCGCGATGACCGATACCCAGGTGGTACAAATCCACCAGCGTATTGACGAATCCCCCGCGGGCGGTGCCGATGCATTGATCATTATCGCTCTGGTTCTGGTTATTACCGAGTTGATGGGCTATACCGACATCATCCCCAACTGGCCTGCCTCCGAGTAATTGAACCGCGTTCACAAGCGTGCACGCCTGGCAGCGTGCACGCTCACTCTGCTAGCCTTTCTTGGCGGTTGTGCAACTTCTCCGCAAACCCGGCTGCTGCTCGATAATCCCCCGGATATTCCGTCCCGTGTCGAACTGACCGAAGTCCCGTTTTTCCCGCAGCAGGAATATCACTGTGGCCCCGCATCGCTGGCCAGCATCATCTCCTACCGGGGTACCCCGGTGGAGCCTGACCAGATCGTAAAGTTGATCTACGTGCCCGAATTAAAGGGTAGCCTGCAGGCCGAGGTTGTCGCCGCAGCCCGGCAATTTGAATTGCTGCCGGTCCAACTCGATGGCACGCTCGAGTCCCTGTTGCGCGAGATTGCCGCGGGCAACCCGATTTTCGTGTTGCAGAACCTGGGCCTGGACCTGGTCCCGGTGTGGCATTACGAAGTTGTCGTCGGCTATGATTTTGACGAACGCATCATGATCATGCGTTCCGGGACCAGGCCACGCGTGTACCGATCTTTCGCCCTGTTTGAGAAAACCTGGCAGCGAGCCGGCCACTGGGCATTGGCGATTGTGCGCCCCGATTCAATTCCACAAACGGCAAGCGCCAATGCTTATCTCGATGCCGTCGTTGGGCTGGAGCAGGTGGGCAGGATTGACACCGCGTTTAATGGCTATGACACCGCGCTTCGCCGCTGGCCCGAAAACCTGCTGGCCCACATCGGCCGCGGAAATTCCGCCTACGCAAAGGGCGAATATGCAGTTGCCGAATCGGCCTATCGGGACGCGCTGCAGATTGATCCGGAAAAGGCGGAAGCCTGGAATAACATCGCCTACGCCATGGCGCAACTCGGCCGACACGAAGCTTCCATCGACGCGATCAATCGCGCCCTCACCCTCGACCCCGACAACCAAAACTTCAAAGGCAGTCTTACCGAACTCACCCACTGGCAGTAAACCCACGAAATCCAGGCGAACGGCGCGGCCATCGGGATATCTTTGCGGGATCGCCGTAAATACATCCATGTAGGCTCGCGCCCGGAGTGCCGTATCACAACATCCCTGTTGCGCAGCGTCCCGCAAAGATATCCCGATGACCCCGCCTCTGATAATCGCTTGGAGCCCGATGCGTCGGACCGCGGCATCCATGCTTCGCTACACTATTGTGGACTTTTATCCGAGATGGCTTGATACATAGGAGGCAACCGAGTGAACGCTTTGCGACGTAAAGGCCGGGTGCTGAAAAGGCGATAATTTTGGAGGGTCAGGCCGCAGGGATGCGGCCTGTGGCGAGCCGAGACATGGATGTCGAGTCTCGCCTTGCCCTTCAAAATCGCTACCTTTTCAGGAAGCCGCAGGCCACCCAGTCAGTCGCAAGGGGTTCCTTCGGTTGCCGTTGTCGGAGTATCGATGCTGAGTATGGGAACAAAACGAGGTTTGCAGGGGGAATGGTAAGACTATTGCCAGTGGGTGAGTTCGGTAAGACTGTCTTTGAAGTTTTGATTGTCGGGGTCGAGGATGAGGGCGCGATTGATCGCGTCGATGGAGGCTTCGTGTCGGCCCAGTTGCGCCAGGGCGTAGGCGATGTTATTCCAGGCTTCCGCCTTTTCCGGATCAATCTGCAGC
>CAXMSP010000080.1:0-9497 GCA_964196225.1 uncultured Gammaproteobacteria bacterium
AGAAGTCATGATCGAATGGATAGCCGTAGCCGCAATCATCGCAGCAATCGTATACGCCATTACCATCTATAACTACCTGGTGCGCGACCGTCAACGCACCCGTGCCGGCTGGAGCGATATCGAGGTTCAACTCAAACGCCGTCACGATTTGATCCCGAAGTTAGTCGACGCGGTAAAGCAGTATGCAGCTTACGAACAAGCGACACTTGACCAGGTCACCACGCTGCGAAACCAGGCTGTTAATCCACGCGGAGTCGAACAACAGGGTGAACTGGAAAACAGTATCACTCGAAGCCTGGTGTCGATTTTCGCGCTGCAGGAAGCCTATCCCGAACTCAAGGCGAACCAGAGTTTCCTGCAGTTACAAACCGACATTAGTGCTGTCGAAGCCGACATCCAGTTTGCGCGGCGTTACTACAACGGCGCGGTCAGAAATTTGAATACCAGAATCGAAAGTTTTCCTGATCTGGTCGTCGCTCGCCTGTTTAATTACGAGCCGGCCCAGTACTTCGAATTCGAGGAAATCGGACCATGACCTTATTGCGCGGCCTGGTTGCTTCGCTGCTACTGTCGCTGGCTTTCACCTGCCTGGCAGACGAATACATCGAGTCTTTTCACAGCGACATCGAAGTGCAGGTCAACGGTGATTTACATGTGACCGAAACCATCGTTGTCAGGGCCGAAGGCAAGTCTATTCGGCGCGGAATTTACCGCGATTTTCCTACCCGTTACCAGAATGCGCAGGGTCGCAGTGTGTCGGTCGGCTTCGAAGTCCTTTCGGTGCAACGCGACGGCAGAGCTGAACCCTACCACATCAAAAATCGATCCAACGGAAAACGGATTTACATCGGTGACCAGAATATCTTCCTGTCACCCGGTTTATATGAATATCAAATCAACTATACCACCACCCGACAGCTCGGCTTCTTCGACGAATTCGATGAACTTTACTGGAATGTCACCGGTAACGGCTGGAGCTTCAGAATCGATCGAGCGTCAGCCCGGGTAACACTGCCAGGATCGTTTATCGATTTCCAGCTTACCGGGTACACCGGCCCCCAGGGCTCGACCGCACAGGACCTTATCTATCGACGTAGCGCTGGCAACCAGGCTTATTTTGAAACCAGCCAACCTTTAGGTCTTCGAGAAGGGCTCACGATAGTTGCGGGCTGGCCCAAGGGCGTCGTCAACCAACCCAGTGATGACCAACGCCTCGCCTGGTTCTTCGAGGAAAACCTACCTTCTCTTATCGTTTTCGGCGGTGCGCTTGCCCTGTTCGCTTATTACCTGATCCTGTGGCGGTGGTTTGGCCGGGATCCCGAGACCGGCGTGATCGTACCGCGTTACCAACCGCCCGAGGGCTATTCACCCGCTTCGATGCGATTCGTGCAGAACATGGGGTACGACAAGAAATGCTTTACCAGTGCAATCATCAACCTTGCGGTCAAGGGCGCCGCTGAAATTAACGATGACGAAGGCCAGTTCAAGGTAACAAAACAGGAGGTTCCGGATTTGTCGCTCGCCCCGGGGGAGGCGCAGGTAGTCGCCGGTCTGTTCGGAGGCGGGCGCGACAATATCAGTATCGTCCAGTCCAATCACGGTATTCTTTCAAAGGCTATTGGCAAACATAAGAAATCGCTCAAGCGTGATTTTGGAAGAAAGTACTTCAACACCAACAGCCGGCTGCTACTTCCGGGAGTCCTGGCGACAGTGATCATCATTGCGACGGCGATCACGAGACTGCCATCGGAAGAAATCATTACGAAAACAATCTTCTTTGGCGTTTTTACAACGGTACCGCTAATGATGCTGTCCGCCGTTTGGCGCGGGTTCAAACGCCGTGGAAAGGGCGGCAAAATCCAGGTTGGGGTTAACCTCGTGGTGCTACTGGTTTTTAGCGGGATTGTCGTCAACATCGCGGAACCGATCATGGAATTTTCTGAAGTGGTGCCCCTGCCGCTGGTTGCTGGCATTATTGCAATGCTGGCAATGCATTATTTTTTTTACCAATGGCTGAAAGCACCGACGCTCGCGGGGCGCCGACTACTCGACAAGATAGAGGGCTTCAAACATTACCTCAAGGTGGCCGAAGAAGATGAAATTGCGTTAACCGAAGCACCTGAATTTACCATCGGTTTGTATGAGACCTACCTGCCCTACGCGATTGCGCTCGATCTCGAAAACGAATGGGCCGCCAAACTCAATCGTGCGATCGAGCTTGGCCTGGTCGAGCGCGACTATTCACATCCGCGCTGGTATCACGCTCGTGGTCATCGCGGTGATCATTTTTCCAGTGCATTGTCGAGCTCTTTCGACTCGGCAATCTCATCATCGTCGGTCGCGCCGGGCTCGTCGTCCGGATCGTCCGGAGGATCATCTGGCGGCGGTGGCGGCGGTGGCGGTGGCGGCGGTGGCGGCGGCTGGTAGGTTAGCGAAGCTACCACTTTCATTTATCCGCTATTGTTTGAAAAGCCTTAGAGGTAGAGGCTATCTTGCGAGCATTCTCCCAAGATAGCCGAACACGAGGACGCGGTGTTTCGTCTGCTCTTACGTAGATCTAGGTATGTTTGATTGAGCTGAGGACGACGAACTTGCTATCGGCAGCGATGGTCTCGCAGTTGCCGAACAATTTCTTAAGCTTGCTGTGATAAGCCAGGTGACGATTGCCGACAATGCGCAGCTCACCACCGGCCACGAGCACCGCCCGCGCCTGATTGAACATTTGCCATGCTATCGCATCACCGACACTATGCTGCTGGTGAAACGGCGGATTGATCAAGACCAGGTCTCGACTGTCAGCGGCCACTCCCTGCAGGCCGTCGGCAACCCTGAACTCGGCTTCTCGTGTCTGTGCAAATGCGTCCCGAAAATTTTCCTCGGCACTTGCGATCGCCATGTAGGATTCATCGCAAAATAGCAGGCTTGCCCCAGGATTCAGGGCCGCGGCGATGATTCCAAGAACGCCATTGCCACAACCCAAGTCGACGATGCGTCGAAATCGCTCTGCCAACGGCATGTTCTCGAGCAATAACTGACTGCCCCGGTCGAGGCGATCGCGGCTGAACAGGCTCGCATGATTAATGATTTGGTAGCTCCGATCAACCTGCAGCTCGTAGCTGTCGGGGTAATGACTCCGTCCCTGGTTAAGGGACTGATCACGCTGAACCAGGACAAGCCGGCTTTTCTTTCGGGCGCGCGTTGTGGTCGTCGGCCCGAGTATGCTTTCAAACAACTCCAGGGTCGAACGGTGGATATTCCGCGCCATCCCGGCACCTATGATACAGGTATCATGATCCAGCACCTGGCGTAGCCCGTAGAGCTGGTGTTCGAGCAAAGCTAGAGTCCTTGGAATCTTGATCAACACGCAAGTCACGGTCACGGTCGGAAAATCGATACCTGAATTGGTCTTAACCTGCTCGGCGGGGTAGCCATTTGCAAGCAGGTTTTCACGCAGTGCCTGTTGCGCCAGAAACGAGTCATTCCAGGAATAAACCGGGTGATTCGCGAGCGCCACCGCGAGCGCACCGAAAGCATCATTTAATATCAAAAGCTTACCGTGGCGCGACAGCACCTTGATTTCGTCGACGTAGTTCAGCATGAACTCATCGGCAGCATCCCAGGCCTGCAGCAACTCGTCGTGCGGATTGCGCACCAGTTCAAATTCACCCTGGGGCACCTGCAATAATTTCGGGCTATCCATCAACAGCGGCTTATTCACTACTTACCGACAAAAGGCAAACCCAGCATGCCGGGCAGTTGGTCGACCTGTTTGGCGTCACGAAATTCTGCAAGTCCTATGGTCATAGCGTCGTGACCCTTTTCTGGCTGTTCGATATAGGTTTTGAAGATCCGGTCCCAGATAGAAAGGTTGAAACCGTAATTACTATTGGTCTCCTGTACCAGCGTCGAATGATGCACCCGGTGCATGTCCGGGGTGACCAGAAGAGAACGCACTATCCGCTCGATCGCGCCGGGCAGACTGACATTGGCATGATTGAAAATCGCCATACCGTTCAGCAGTACCTCGAAAATCAGGACTGCAATCAGCGCCGGACCGAGTAGCAGGATCACCCCCCATTTGAACAGCATCGAAACAATGATTTCAATCGTATGGAAGCGAGACCCGGTCGTCATATCGAAATCAAGATCGGCATGATGTACTCGATGCAAACGCCACAGCACCGGCACCTGGTGCATCAAGCGATGCTGCAGGTAAATTGCGAAATCGAGTAATAACACTGCCGTGAAAATTTCGAACCATAAGGGCCAATCAACCAGGTTGAACAACCCCCATTCTCGTTGCGCAACAGAATAAGCGATTCCCACGGCGGCGGCTGGAAACATTAACCTTAGCACAATGCTGTTCAGCACCAGCAATCCCAGGTTGTTGGTCCAGCGCAATGCTTTGGACACGCTGAGGCTGCGTCGAGGCGCAATCAGTTCCCATACCAGCATGGTAACGAACACGGCCGCAAAAAAGCCAAGGCGAACGAAGGCTTCACGCTCGAGGACAAAAGTTTCGATACTGGCTGGCTCCATGGGTCACATTTTCGAGCATTACTGGCAATATTGACAGTCTTTAAAACAGGCCTTAAATCAGTATCCCGATAAGCGAGCGTATAAAAACAATAAATGCAGAATCCCTCTTTTTTATTCCTGACGATAAGTTGTTACAGTTATTATCTTTTTATATGAATTAGTGTGTTATACAGACCCGGATTAGATTGGATCAGTCCCCAAATGTTAAATGATATCCTGATTATATTGATACTGTCGGTGGTGGGTATTGCGGTGTTTAAACTCATCGACGTCCCCGCGGTGCTGGGCTACCTGGTAGTAGGTCTGCTGGCCGGCGAAAATGCCTTTGGCCTGATTCATGATTCACATGCGATTAAGCAAATTGCCGAAATCGGTGTGGTTTTCCTGTTATTCACGATTGGTCTCGAAGTCTCGATTCCACGCCTGATCTCGATGCGTAAAATCGTCTTCGGCATCGGCGTGGCGCAGGTTGTTGTATCAACCTTGAGTACCGTGGCGGTTGGCCTCTGGCTGGGGCTGTCGTGGCAGGTCGCTTTCGCCCTTGGTGGCGCATTGGCGATGTCGTCGACCGCTATCGTGGTAAAACTGCTGACCGAACAGTACGAGTTGCATCTGCCGCACGGCAACATCTCGTTGGGCGTGTTACTGTTTCAGGACCTGGCCGTGGTGCCGTTTCTGGTATTGATTCCGATTTTTGCGGCGCCGACCTCGGAATCGCTACTGGTACCGATCAGCCTGGCCCTGGCCAAGGGCGCGTTCGCTTTCGCGGTAATATTCTACGCCGGTCAATACCTGGTCCGACCCGCGGTTCGGGCGGTTGCCGCGACACATTCGCATGAATTGTTCACGCTTTTTATCCTGCTGATTGCGCTGCTGGCCGCCTGGCTCACGTGGCAACTGGGACTATCGCTTGCAATGGGCGCTTTCCTCGCCGGCATCATGCTCGCCGAAACCGAGTTTCAGCATCATATCGAAAATGAAATCAGGCCTTTTCGCGATGTTCTGATGGGTTTATTCTTTATCTCTGTTGGTTCGCAATTCGACTGGCATATCATCTTCGATGAACCCCTGGCGGTTGCGATTCTGACCCTGGGCCTGATCGCCGGCAAGGGTATTGCGATCACAGTCATCGCCCACCTGGCAGGATTTGCCAAGGGCGTCGCGATTCGAGCTGGTATTCTACTGGGCCAGGGCAGTGAATTTGGTTTCGCATTGCTGGCAGTCGCAATCGCGACAGGCCTGGTCGAGCTCGGACTCAGCCAACCCATCATCGCCGCGATTATTCTGAGCATGGCAATTTCGCCATTACTGATTAAATATAATGAAGCCATCGCCTGCCGGCTTGATCCGGATTATCGCAGCAGCCTGAACCAGGTCGAAACAAGCATCGAGGAAGCCTGCAGGGATATCACGGGCCACGTTATTCTGTGCGGATTTGGCCGCACCTCGCAAAATCTCGCGCAGTTCCTGCGACGGGTCGGTATTCCATTCGTCGCACTCGAAATCGATACCGACATTGTCACCGAGGCACGCGAGGCGGGTGAGCCCGTATTCTATGGCGATAGCAGTAAGCCCGAGATCCTGCAAAGCGCCGGATTTTCGAGGGCCAGGGTACTGGTCATCTCATTTACCGAGCTCAAGGCCAGTGAGCACATTGCCAAAACCGCACGCGAGTTAAGCAAGGATATCCCGATGATTATTCGTACCCGCGACGATCGCCATCTCGAGCGCCTGCTCGAGTGCGGAGCCGATGAAGTGATCCCGGATACGGTCGAATCGAGTATGATGCTTGCCAAACATACCTTAACGGCGCTGGGCGAGGATCCGCATTCCATCGATGAAATGCTCGACGAGGCGCGCGAGGGTCACTATGCCCGGGTACGCGCTTTCTTTCATAGCGTCGATGACGTCGATCTCGATACGCCCGATCATCACCATATGCATAGTATCGACATACTCGGCACTTATGCCGTGGTTGGTCACAGCATCAAATCTCTGAAAAACCTCGATAAAATCAACATTATTGGGCTGCGACGCAACGGCGTTACGAGTAGTGATCCACTGCTCGAAGTTGAGTTCGAGCCAGGTGATGTCTTCATCATCGAAGGCCACCCGGATGACATACAGGCAGCCGAGATCGAAATCATGGCAGGATTATAGAGACACTTCATGGAAGACGAGGATATCGCATCGCCATCAGCACTGGAGTGGAAACTTCGGGTATCGCCACGAGCGCGCTACGCAAGGCTGCTAATCAAGCCCTTTGGCGGGCTTGAAGTGGTGATACCGAAGCGCTTTCCGCGTAATCAGGTGCCGGGGCTGGTGGCAAAGCATGAAACCTGGGCAAGACGTCAACTTGCCCGACAGTCAAAACTGCGCCAATCGATACGTCTGCCGCAACACCTGTCCCTGGCATATGACAACAGTTCCACCCCGGTGGTTTACCAGGGCGATCCGCTACAGTTCAACTTCGAGTTATTCGAGACGCAAAGTACAGATCAGATCGTGGTCCGTGCGACCGGGCAACAGGAACGTGTCCGCGAGTTGCGCAGCTGGATAAGACACAGGGCCCGGGAATCGTTCCCGGCATTGCTGACGCAAATATCCTCAAGCACAGGGCTTAGCTTTAATAAAATGAGCGTCCGCAGTCAAAAGACCCGCTGGGGAAGTTGTTCAAGACGCGGCAACATCAGCCTCAATGACCAGTTGTTATTTCTGCCGGCAAAGACCGTGGAATACCTGATGATTCATGAACTCTGCCACACGCGTCACCTGAATCATTCGAAAGCGTTCTGGGCTTTGGTGGAATCACACTGCCCCGATTTCAGAGCGCATGAAAAGTTACTCAGCGACTCGCGCAACCTGGTACCCGACTGGTTCTTGCTAGATCTCTATAGCTAACGCAACCCGTGCCAGGGCACTAGGATCGTGACGCTAGTTTGGCTGGCTGCGCTCCATGTACTTGATCCGGTTTTCGATCAGCAGGTTCTTGGCCCGCGACAACTTGGTTTGGCTGGCAAAGGGCCCTAGTTGCACTCGATGCCAGGTTTCATCATTGACGAGGGCTGATTTGATGGTCGCCTGCAGACCCAGGAATGCCAACTGTGCTTTGAGACTATCGGCTTCGCCGGCGCTCTGGAAAGATCCAACCTGCAATATCGATTGATCGACAACTTCCTTATTGATGCTCGGATTTTCGATCGCATCACGATCTTCCTCCGAGATCGGGATTTCGACTTCGCGTTTCGGTAAAACCGAGTAGAAATCGATGGTCGGTTTATTCTTGCTGCCGGTTGATTCTTGCCGCTGCTGGCCTTCGGCTCCGTTTTGAACGATCTTTTGATCAAGAAATAGAACAAAGGCCACGAACGAGGCCAGTATTAACAACAGGAATACCCATGCCCACAGCGATGTCGATTGTTTTTTTGCCATCAGAATCGTTACATTGTTTCGGGCGCGGAAACACCCATTAGCTTAAGACCGTTGCGCAACACCTGGCTTATCGCCGACGCCAGCGCCATACGCGCATCACGAAGTTCAACATCGTCGACAATAAACTGGTGCGCGTTATACCAGGAGTGAAAAAGGTTTGCGAGCTCGCGCAGGTAGTTAACCACCAGGTGGGGTTCACGTCGAAGCGCGGCTGCTTCCACCCGTTCCGGGAAAATACTCATCTGCTTTACCAGGGCCTGCTCGTGGGCGTTTTCAAGACGCTCCAGGTTGGCTTCCTCTATTGCGAGGCTGATTCCTTTATCGACACATTGTCGCCTGACACTGCAAATACGCGCATACGCGTATTGCAGGTAATAGACCGGGTTATCATTGGATTGCTCGCGTGCGAGGTCGAGATCAAAATCCATATGCTGTTCGATCTTGCGCATCACGTAAAAGAAACGCGCAGCATCGAGCCCTACGTCTTCGCGCAGTTGCCTGAGCGTTACAAACTCCCCGGAGCGCGTCGACATTGAAATCTTTTTACCGTTTTCGAACAGGTTGGCGAACTGCACCAACTGAATCTCGAGGTTATCGGCATCATATCCGAGTGCACTCAATGACGCTTTGACGCGGGGTATATAACCGTGATGGTCGGCACCCCAGATATTGATAACCCTGCCAAAGCCGCGATCGAACTTGTTCATGTGGTAGGCGATGTCAGAAGCAAAATAGGTGGTCTGCCCATTTTCACGACGCACCACGCGATCTTTTTCATCGCCAAAATCGGTGGAACGAAACCACTGCGCACCATCCTGCTCATAGACATTACCGCTGTCCTGTAAGCGCTGTATTGCCTGATCAATCAGGCCATCGTCGCTCAGCGAGCGTTCTGAAAACCAGCAATCGAAATCGACTCCGAAGGCATGCAGATCATTTCGAATCACGTCAACCAATGTCACCAGCGCCAGATCGAACACGATTCGGTATTCGTCCTCACCCAATAACTTCTGCACATTCTCGATCAAGTCGTCGATATGTTTTTCTTTATCTCCGGCTGGCGCATCTTCGCTGACACCTGCCATCACCTCTGCCATCGGTTTTTGAAAACGCGCCCCGTTTTCGCGATGCAGCGTTGCCGCAATGTCCCAGACGTAATCACCCTGGTAGCCATTACTCGGAAAGGTAATGGTTTCACCGCAGAGCTCCAGGTACCGTAACCACACGGAGGTTCCAAGAATATGCATTTGGCGCCCGGCATCATTGACGTAGTATTCTTGCTGCACCTCGTAGCCGATAAAGTTCAGCAGATTGGTGAGCGTCGCACCAATCGCTGCACCTCGACCATGGCCGACATGCAGCGGCCCGGTTGGATTGGCGGATACAAATTCGACCTGGATCTTGCCCCCCTGGCCGAGCAGGCTGCGCCCAAAATCGTCCCCCTGCTCGAGAATCCTGCGAATAACCGAATGGCTGGTCGCGCTGGCGACAAAGAAGTTGATGAAACCCGGGCCGGCGACTTCGAC
>CAXMSP010000081.1:0-24834 GCA_964196225.1 uncultured Gammaproteobacteria bacterium
TGGGCACGTTGCTCGATCAGGAAATCCCGACCTTTTTCAAAAGCGTTTTGATTGTCGCTGCTCATGGTGACTCGATTATGCGGGTCGATTCCGTAGGGGTTGAGGTGGCCGTAGACCAGAATCTGGCCGTCAATTTCGCTGTTATCGGCAAAATATTGCTCGATGCTGGCGACGTAATGCAGATTGATTTCCCAAATTTGTTCTGCGACAGGCCCAACCTGGTCCGCCGGGACCCTGATATTGGCATCGGAGTGATTCTTGTAAACCAGGCGCCCGCGAGGAGTCTGGGTGCGCGCAGCGTAGGGAATGGCCTCGCGCACCGCCCGCATTTCTTCCGGGTCGCTGAAAACCTCTGCAAATTCGAGCCCGATTCCCGCAATGGTATACTCTTCTGCCTGCTGGTCGTCGGCCAGGTCGAGTAAAAATTCGTCAATCGAGCGGTCGCTGAATCCATTGATGAAAACTAGCCCATCGGCACCAGCCGCAATACATTTTTGTTGTAGTCCTGCTGCCCGCTGCTGTGCGGGGTTATCGCTCGCAGCCGCGAGCAATGGCAGCATCGACCCCTCGGTGACGTGTTCAATACCTAGAATCAGCTCATGCACTCCGGCACCGGATGTGACCTTTTTTCGATTCAGATCCAGGAAGGTGTAGGGAGATAAATGGTCTAGCAACCTGGAAATGTCGGCCGATTTGCCTGAAACCGGTAACGCGAAGGCTATTTCATTTTCGGGCAGGCGGTAGAAATTACAGCGCAATGCGCTAACGATGCCGCTCCAGCCGTAAGTGCCGGCATATCCTTGCAGCGCATTACCCCGGATGCTGACTATTTCATCGCCATCGTGAAGCGCAATCTAGACCACACTGTCACTGAAATACCTGCGCTGAGGACCCATACCCCCGGTCATGAAGGTAGCGCCGACGGCCGCGTACAGGTAACTGGTCAAGTCTGCACCGGGCACCTTGTAGCTGTGCCCGAACTCCTGCGCCAGAGCCCGGTTCAACTGGTCCAGTGTAATCGAACACCCCGCACTGATTTGCTGATGCTCAGTATCAATGACTATTTCGTCCAGGCCAATTTCGGATAGCGCTGGCAGCGATGCCAGCCGCACACGGGGGCTTGATGGGGGATCGAATCTCAGGCCAATGACGTTTCCGGATGGTTTACTGCTGGTTTGAAATATTCCGCCACCGGCAGAGGTGCCGGACATGGGTAGTAGATAAACATCACTGCCATGCATTTCTTTTAGTTGCTTAATCGCGGTGACCAGGTTACCGATAACGGGGTAGGCTATATCAAACTCAACCGCGTTGTTTTCGCCGTCCGCGACGTGTTCGACAGGGTTACCGAGGACTTTCCGCATAGCCCGGGCGCCTCAGGCGGCTTTCTTGGCTTCGAGGGCCGCCACGAGGTCTTGTTCGAGGGCGTCGAGTACCGCTTGATCGGTGATGGCTTTGCCATCAGGGGTGGTGAGAAAGAAAATATCATCGATCTTTTCGCCCAGCGTCGAGATCTTGGCGTGCGTTATGTCGATGTCCTTTTCGGCAATGACGTTGGCGATCACCGATAACATACCCGGCATGTCGATGGCACTGATTTCCATCATCGTGCGGCCATTAAGGTAGTCCTGTTCGAACTGGACCAGGGTCGGATGGTCGAAAGCCTTCAGCTGCCTGGATTTACGCGTATTGTATTTGCCCTGGCAAATCGAATCTGATTCAAGCGCCTTCAGCAGCTTGTGCTCGATTTGCTTGATCATCTCCGGATCGGTAACCCCCTGGCTGTTCCGGTCCTGGATAATAAATGTGTCCATGATCTTGTTATCCTGCGTGGTGAAAATTTCAGCATTTAGAATGGACAAACCCAGCGATCCCAGGGTGCCAGTTACCTGTGAAAAGGTATGCGCGGCTTCATCACCGTAAACGAAAACCTTGGTGTTATGGGTATGGGTGGACTGGCGAATACTGACTAGCCTGGGCTGGTCCGGGTGACTCAGGATTGCATTGACATGCCACTTGATTTCATGCGGGTGATGGCGCAGGAAGTAATTGCCCGGGACCCGGTCGCAAACCGAATTGATCTGTGTGGCGCTAAACGGCAGGTCGGACATTTCCTCGAACGCGGCATCGCGGTTTTCTTTAATGATTTCGTCGATGTCGGGTGCATTATCGATGCCACGCCTGATCACGGTTTTTGTAGCGTGATACAGTTGTTTGAGCAGGGCATCTTTCCAGTTATTCCACAACTTCGGATTGGTGCTGCGAATATCGGCCACGGTAAGCAGGTACAGGTAGTTGAGCATGTTCATGCTGCCAACCTGCCTGGCAAAGTCACGTACCACGTCCGGGTCACTGATATCCTTGCGCTGCGCGGTGACCGACATGAGCAGGTGATCGCGTACCAGATGCGATACGATCCGGGTTTCCTTGCGGTTTAATTTATGTTGCACGCAGAACTGGGTAGCCTCGTCAGCTCCCAGCACCGAATGATCCCCGCCTCGGCCTTTGGCGATATCGTGAAACAATGCGGCCAGGTACAGCAACCGGGGAACTTCCAGTTTGCTGTAAACGAGGTTACAGAAGGGAAACTCGTCCTCATGTTTATCGAGCGCAAAACGGCGTAAATTTCGAATTACAAAAATAATGTGTTGATCAACCGTATAAGCATGGAACAGGTCATACTGCATGCGGCCCGTGATCATCGCGAAGGCGGGGATATAGGCAGCCAGAAATCCGTAGGAATTCATGCGTCGCATCTGGTGAGTCATGCCGTTGGGTGCGCTCATTAATTGCATGAAAAAATGGTTCACGGTTTCATCGCTGCGATAATCGTCGTCAACCAGGTAAAGATGTTCGCGCACCAGGCGGATGGTCGACGCGGTTACGCCTTCACATTGCTCGTTGAGAGAGATCAGTAAAAACAGTTCCATCAGTGCCTCGGGATGCTGTTTGAACACGTCCGGATTCGCGACCTCGATGTAGTTGTTGCGTAAATTGAAACGCTCATTAATCGATTTTATTTTGCGTTGCGAGGCGGTTAACAGAATCTCTTCCTTGAAAATCTGCAGCAGCATTTCGCTTAAGCGCTCGAGTTCCTTGATGGTGCGATAGTATTGCTGGATGAATTGTTCGATGGCCAGGTTATGTTCACCCGCTTTGAAGCCGAATTCTTCGGCAATTTTTTTTTGGTAGTCGAACAGGAGACGGTCTTCCCGACGCCCGGCGAGACGATGTAGCGCAAACCGAACCCGCCACAGATGTTGCTGACCCGCATCGAGCACATCAAATTCCGCTGCGGTCAGAAATCCATGTTCGACCAGCTCGGCAAAGGATTGTGCATCAAAATGCCGCTTTGCTACCCAGCCTATAATCTGGATATCGCGCAGGCCACCCGGGCCCTCTTTGATATTGGGTTCAAGGTTATAAGCGGTGTCATTAAAGCGCAGGTGGCGATTGTGCTGCTCTTCCAGCTTGGCCTCGAAAAACTTGCGCGATGACCACATCTTTTTCGGAGATATCGCCAACTGGTATTTTTGATACAGCTTTTCGTTGCCATAAATCAGGCGTGATTCGAGCATAGTGGTCATTACCGTAATATCGGCTTTGCCTTCCCGAACACAGTCCCTGATGGTACGTACGCTGTGGCCGACCTCGAGACCTATATCCCATAGAAAGGTTAAAAAGGTCGAGAGTTCCTGCTGCTGAGCTTTATTCGCCCTCTTATCGAGCAGAATCATCAGGTCGATGTCAGAGCCGGGTAACAGTTCCGACCTCCCAAAGCCACCTACTGCCAACAGGCTGCAATGGCACTGCTTGCTATTACCGATGAAATGTAAAAAACAGAATTCAAGCACCTGATCGATCAGTTGCGAGGTGTCATGAATCAGCTTCTGAACGGCGACGCCCTTGTCAAATTCATGATAGATCTGCTCGCGGGCGGTATTGATTCCTTTTGCGATTGTTTTTGCATCCAGGGTATCGCCCTCCTGTGCCTGTGTCAGGAATTGCTCGATGACATCGGTCACAGATTCAGAATCCAAAATCGGGATGCAGCGTCAATACTTCAAAACCGTTTTCGGTGACCAGGTTGGTGTGCTCCCACTGTGCGGAAAGGCTGTGATCCTTGGTGACGACGGTCCAGTCATCAGGTAGCAGTTTGACATAGCGTTTGCCCAGATTGATCATCGGTTCCACGGTGAAGGTCATGCCGGGTTCGAGCACGAGACCGGTATCCGGCTTGCCATAATGCAATACCTGTGGATCTTCATGAAAAACCCTGCCGATTCCGTGCCCACAATATTCGCGAACCACACTGCAGTTATTCTTTTCCGCATATTGCTGAATTGCGTGACCGATATCGCCCAGGCGCACACCGGGTTTGATCATCTCAATACCAATTTTCATGCATTCGTAGGCGATGCGCGAAATCCGTTGCCCCTGCACAGTGGGTTTACCGACCATAAACATTCGGCTGGTGTCGCCGTGGTAGTCATCCTTGATCACGGTTATATCGATATTGATGATATCGCCATTCTTTAGTTTCTTTTCCGCAGGAATGCCGTGGCAGACCACGTGATTGACGGAAGTGCAGATAGAACGCGGAAACCCCCGGTAATTCAGTGGCGCGGGTACGACAGTCTGTTGATTTACCATGAATTCGTGGCAAATGTCATTGAGTTGCTGCGTCGTGACCCCGGCTTCGACGTGGGGTTCGATCATACGCAATACATCGGCGGCGAGACGTCCAGCAACGCGCATTTTTTCTATTTCTTCGCTGGATTTGATCGTTACACCCATAAAAACATGGCTAACTGGTTGTTGAGAATACGGGATTATGGTATAAAGCGCGCGCCTTCGGCAACAGCCAGGCAAAATTAAACAAAACATCGGATAGATTGATGTTTTAAACGACACACACATGCCATAACGCGCTTATGGGTGCCTGCATTTTACCAGAGAGCAGGTCGTAGGCGTCGGGTATGTGGAGGCTTAACCCCGGATAGTCTTTATTAAGACTATCCAGCAGACATCTGGAGAAACTTATGTCTAACGTCACCATGCGTGAAATGTTGGAAGCGGGCGTGCATTTCGGCCATCAAACCCGTTTCTGGAATCCTAAAATGGCTCCCTTTATTTTTGGCGAGCGCAACAAGATTCATATCATCAATCTCGAACAAACCATGCCGCTGTGCAAGGACGCGGTTAACTATCTGGGCAAAATCGCTTCCAAGAAAGGTAAAGTCATGTTTGTCGGTACCAAGCGTGCTGCCAGCGATTCCATCAAAGAGGAAGCGCAGCGTTGCGGCATGCCTTTTGTCAATCATCGCTGGTTGGGTGGCATGTTAACCAATTTTAGAACTGTGCGAGCCTCCATCAAGCGTCTCAAGGAACTCGAAGAGATGGCGGAGAGCAACAGCTACGAAAAAATAAGCAAAAAGGAAATTTTGCAACTATCGCGCGAACAGGAAAAGCTTCACAAAACACTGGGTGGTATCAAGGAGATGGGTGGTTTACCCGACGTATTGTTTGTTGTCGATGTCGGCTATGAAAAAATTGCCGTACTTGAAGCCACCAAGCTCGGCATTCCGGTGGTTGGCATTGTCGATACTAACAATTCACCTGACAACGTAGATTACATTGTGCCCGGTAACGATGATTCGATGCGTGCTATCAAGCTTTATACCAAACTGGTGGCAGATGCAATCCTTGAAGGTAAGCAGAGTATTGTCAGCGGCGCTGATGGCGACGATGAACTGATCGAAATTGAAGCTGAGAAATCAGCCAAAACCAAGCCCTCGGTAAAGGTTACCGCCCGCAAAGCTGCTCCTGAGAAACAGCCCGCAAGCGAGAGCAAGGAAGACGAAGCAAGCGCGGTTGAAGCGCCCGTTGAAGCCGAAGTAGAAGCGGCGACTGTCGCCGATGAAGTAACAGAGCAACCAGCTCCAGAAGCTGAAAAGGAGGCCGCGGCATCTGATGAGGTTGCTGCAGCACCCGAGAAGGCGACTGCTGAAGTTGAAACAAAATCAGCGGCGACCAAAAAAGCAGCGGTGAAGAAGGCCGTAACCAAAAAAGCGGCGACTAAAAAGGCAGCAGTCAAGAAGGCTGCACCCAAAAAGGCAGCAGTCAAGAAGGCCGCAACCAAAAAGGCCGCAACCAAGAAGGCTGCCAGTAAAGATTAATCTGGAACCTGTCTCTAGTAGCGGGAAATAATGAGGTATTGAAGTGGCGATAACAGCATCTCTAGTTAAGGAACTGCGCGAACGAACCGGTTCGGGCATGATGGAATGTAAAAAGGCATTGGTCGAAACAGACGGTGATATCGACGCGGCTGCAGAACTCATGCGTAAATCCGGTGCTGCAAAGGCTGATAAAAAGGCCGGCCGTGTTGCGGCTGACGGGGCAATCAAGGCACTGGTCAGCGACGATGGTAAGACGGCTGTAATCCTTGAGATAAATTCTGAAACCGATTTTGTCGCCAAGGATGAAAATTTTCAGGCCTTCGCCGATGAGGTTTTAGCCACCGTGGCACAGCAGAAACCGGTATCTGTCGATGCGTTGGCTACAATGACGATGGCAAACGGTCAGGGTGTCGAAGAAGCGCGCCAGTCGCTGATCGCCAAGGTCGGTGAAAATATTCAGGTACGTCGATTTGAAATTCTGGAATCCAGCGCTTCAATTGCCTCTTATCTGCATGGTGCACGTATTGGTGTGCTAGTCGATTCCAGTGCCGACACCGATTTGGCGCGCGATATTGCCATGCACGTGGCGGCGGTCAATCCACAATTTGTCGATCAGGATTCGGTACCGACTGAATTTATCGAATCAGAAAAATCGATTTTAATCGCCCAGGCTGAATCCAGCGGCAAGCCTGCTGAAATTATCGAAAAGATGATCCAGGGCAGGCTCGAAAAGTTGTTGGCAGAAGTGACTTTGCTGGGACAACCTTTTGTTAAGGATCCTGATCAAAAGGTAGGCAAGCTGTTGTCGAATGCCGGGGCCTCGGTAACGCGTTTTATCCGCTACGAAGTGGGAGAAGGTATCGAGAAAAAGGTTGAAGACTTTGCCGCCGAAGTGGCGTCACAGCTAAAAGCATGACGCTGGAAAAGGCCGCGATTTTCGCGGTTTTTTTTGCCTGGTCTCCGTGATGGCAACTACTTTAGTTGAATAATGGCCTTATAATGCCGCGACATTATCGATAAACTCCGCGTTTGCTGTCATTTGCCTTGTTTTTGCGGAGTACATGAAGTCAAAAACCCCTGGAAGGGCAAACCATAATCCTATGACAACAATCAAACATAAACGTATTTTGATAAAGCTTAGCGGTGAAGCGCTGCTGGGCAAGTACGAATCAGGTATCGATCCGGAGATGATTGAAAAGCTCGCGCTGGAGTTAATCGAATTACACGATAGCGGGGTAGAAATCGGTTGCGTTGTTGGTGGCGGTAATTTGATGCGCGGAGCCAACCTGGCAGTAAACGGACTCGATCGTGTTACTGCTGATCATATGGGGATGCTGGCAACAGTAATGAATGCATTGGCGCTGAATGATCAGTTACTGCGTCATGGTGCCAGTGCTGCTGTCATGTCCGGTCTCGATATGCCACAGGTTTGTGAATTTTATACTCAACGTGATGCCCGTCGTCGTATCGCTGCTGGCGAAATTATTATATTTGCTGCCGGCACCGGTAGCCCCTATTTCACCACCGACACCGGCGCCAGTCTGCGGGCAATCGAAATTCAGGCCGATTTATTGATCAAGGCGACCAAGGTCGATGGAATTTACGATCGAGATCCGGTCAAGCATGCCGACGCGGTGCGTTATTTGCGTCTGAATTTCGATCAGGCTATCGATCAACGCCTTGCGGTCATGGATGTTGCAGCGATGATTTTATGTAATGATAACGCGTTGGACCTGGTGGTTTGCGACATCAATCAGCCAGGCGCTTTGATCGACCTGGCAAGAGGCAAACAGGTAGGAACCCGGGTTACCCGGAAAGAGGTAGAACAATGATAGAAGACATCAAGCAAGACGCGCGCAATCGAATGGGCAAGAGCATCGAAGCCTTTAAAGCCGAGTTGAGCAAAATAAGAACCGGCCGGGCTCACCCGAGCTTACTTAATCATATTACGGTGGATTTCTATGGCAGCGAGGTCCCGGTGGGACAGGCTGCTAATATAACCGTGGAAGATGCGCGTACGCTAGCCGTTACGCCCTGGGATAAAAGCATGGTGCAGGTGATAGAAAAGGCGATTATGACCTCGGACCTTGGGCTTAACCCGACCACGGCGGGCACTGTGGTTCGAGTGCCAATGCCAGCACTCACCGAGGAACGTCGCAAGGAACTGGTCAAGGTGGTGCGCGAACTGGCCGAAAACGCACGCGTTGCGGTCAGAAATATTCGTCGAGACGGTAACAACGATTTAAAAACCCTGTTGAAAGATAAGGATATTTCTGAAGACGATGAACGGCGGGGCGAGGACCTCGTGCAGCAGGTAACAAATCAATCCACCGACGAAATCGAGTCGCTGTTGCAAACCAAAGAAAAAGAACTGATGGAGATTTGATCACGGTATCGATACGGGATCATGACTTCGCAACCACAGGGATCGATTCCCAACCACGTTTGCATCATCATGGATGGCAACGGGCGCTGGGCAAAGAAAAGGTTGATGCCGCGCGGCTTCGGTCATCGTCAGGGCGTCGAAACCACGCGACACGCGGTCGAGTTCTTTGCAGGTGCTGGAATCAAGCATCTTACCCTGTTCGCATTCAGCAGTGAAAACTGGAATCGTCCCGACGAAGAGGTAAATAGCCTGATGGAACTGTTCATGCAGTCGTTGCAGAAATACACCAACGAGTTGCATGAGAAAGGCATCCGCATTCGTTTTATCGGTAACAGGGCCATGTTTTCTGAAGACCTGCAACAGAAGATCAGCGAAACGGAAGCAATAACCGGCAGTAACAGTGTCATGACCCTCAATATTGCGGCTAACTATGGCGGTCAATGGGATATCGTCAACGCTGCCCGGACCCTGGCCGAACGGGTCAGCGACGGCGAACTAACCCCCGCACAAATTGATGAGCAGGTTTTCAGGCGGGAACTGTCGCTGGGCGACAGCCCCGATCCCGATTTATTTATCCGTACCGGTGGCGAGCACAGGATCAGTAATTTCCTGCTATGGCAGCTCGCCTATGCAGAGTTCTATTTTTGTGACCGGTTATGGCCGGACTTTTCTGACAGTGATATGCGTGCGGCGTTAACTGAATATGCTCAACGGCAGCGTCGTTATGGCAAAACGGGTGAACAAATAGAGGCTGCAAACTAGTGCTTAAACAGCGAATTATCACCGGGATTGTGCTCGCAATCGTGGTAATCGGTACTATTTTGATACCCAACACGCTCTGGGTTAGCATCCTGTTCGCGGGAATGCTGTTTGCAGCGACTCGAGAATTACTGATGCTGACGATCAAGCCGCCCACTTTACCTGCTGCAATAGCCTCGGGCCTGTTTGCCATGCTTTTTTGGTGGTCACTGGGGCTGGTTAATCCACTATTGATATACTGGGAGTCACTTGCGGGTCTGGCGCTCTGGGTACTGATTACTTTCGGATTGATTGCCTATCGGCATAACGGCAATTTACCGCTACTGGCGCGCATACTCATACTTGGATTGGGGCTGGACCTGTTGTGGATCTGCCTGCATGGCCTCATATACCTGCATTACGTCTATGGCGGAGAAATGCTGCTCTACTTGTTTAGCCTCGTCTGGATAGCCGACATCGGCGCCTATTTCAGCGGCCGGCGCTTTGGCAAACGTAAACTGGCACCGGCCATCAGTCCGGGCAAGACCTGGGAAGGTTTTTACGGCGGGCTGGTTGCAAACCTGTTATGGATAGTCTGTATCTACCAGATTAGTTCGGGCTGGGGTTTCGGCTGGGTCCTGTTTTTCCTGATAAGTGTGGCGACTTCGCTGATATCGGTGGTGGGAGATTTATTTGAAAGCGTCCTCAAGCGAGAAGCCGGTGTGAAAGATAGTGGCAAGCTGCTGCCAGGACATGGTGGGGTGCTGGATCGCATCGATAGCGTTATTGCAGCGTCGCCCGTGTTTGTTGCCGGAACCTTTCTGGCGGCCTCGTTGTGAAGCAAATTACGATGCTTGGTGCAACCGGATCAATCGGGCAGTCAACGCTCGATATCGTCGCCCGTCACCCTGATCGATACTCCCTCTACGCGCTAACAGCGAATAACAACCATCAGAAAATGCTGCAATTGTGCCGTCAGTTCGCACCACGTTTCGCCGTGATGCGTGATGTAGAAAGTGCGCAACTTCTGCAACAGGAGATCTGCGATCTGCCCACGGAGGTCCTGGCCGGTGAAACCGCGCTGTCTGAAGTGGCTGCCGCTGATGGAGTCGATATTGTCGTTGCTGCCATTGTTGGTGCGGTGGGATTGATGCCAACACTGGCCGCGGTTCGCGCAGGCAAGCGCATATTGCTCGCCAATAAGGAAGCCCTGGTGATGGCGGGCGCCTTGTTCATGGATGAGGTTCTGCGATACGGTGCCGAGCTGTTACCGGTTGATAGCGAGCATAATGCAATTTTTCAGTGCCTGCCGCCGGGATCTATCAGCAAAAGCGTGGTAGTGGCGGGAGTGCGTAAAATAATCCTCACCGGTTCGGGTGGACCGTTTCGGGATATTGACGTTGAATCCCTCGAGGATGTCACCCCGGAACAGGCCTGCGCTCATCCTAACTGGGACATGGGGCCTAAAATTTCCGTAGATTCGGCTACCATGATGAACAAGGGGCTTGAATTGATCGAAGCTTGCTGGATGTTTGCTGTAGATCAAGACGATGTTGAAATTTTGTTGCATCGACAAAGCATTGTTCACTCGATGGTTGCGTATAATGATGGTTCGGTAATCGCACAAATGGGAAATCCCGATATGCGCACACCCATAGCCAATGCATTGGCATGGCCGGACCGTATCGAAAGTGGGGTTGAACCATTAGACTTGTTGCAGGTGAGCCAATTAGACTTCACTCTCGCCGACGAGGAACGCTATCCATGCCTTAAGCTGGCGCGTGAGGCATGGCATCAGGGCGGTACCAGCATGACGGTATTAAATGCCGCCAACGAGATTGCGGTTGAACATTTTTTGAGCAGACAGATCAAATTTACCGAGATTCCGAGATTGATTACCAAAGTCATGGAACAATCGACAATTGAACCGGCTGATGGGCTGGACAGTATTTTGCAGGCAGATTTTAATGCGCGTGAACTGGCACTCCGGTTGGTTGAACTGCGGACCTGAATATGATGGACTTTCTTAACCTTATTTACAGCATTCTCGCCTTCATAGTCGCCATTGGTGTACTGGTTACCGTGCACGAATTTGGCCATTTCTGGGTTGCTCGCAAGCTGGGTGTCAAGGTATTGCGATTTTCGGTGGGTTTTGGCAAGCCGTTGTGGTTGAAGAAAGCGGGTGCAGATGAAACCGAGTACGTGATAGCCGCGATACCATTTGGTGGTTATGTCAAGATGCTGGACGAACGCGAAGGCGAGGTCGCAGAACATGAACTCGAGCGCGCCTTTAATCGAAAGCCATTATGGCGTCGTTTCGCGATCGTGGCGGCTGGCCCGATATTCAACTTCCTGTTTGCCATTATCGCTTACTACCTGATTTTCCTGGTGGGGGTGAACGGTGTAAAACCGGTTATCGGGGAAATCAACAATCCCAGCCCTGCCTATACAGCTGGCGTTCAGCAAGGCGATCTTATACTCGCGGTCAATGGAGTCGAGACCCGGAGTTGGGAACGTGCCCGCTTTGCAATGTTGGAAGAATCGGTGAGTGCAGACCAAATTATCTTGCGAGTGCAGGGCCAGGATTTACAAATTCGAGATAAGGTAATTGATATCAGCGACCTGGCGCTGCTGCAGGAAGAGCAGATTGATTTGATGCGAGACCTGGGAATGTCTACCTGGAGACCGAAGATCCCGCCTATTATTGCCGAAGTGCTGCCCGACGGTGCCGCGCAGGAGGCCGGCCTGAGCGCAGAAGACAAGATTTTATCGCTCGATGATATTACCATCGAAAGTGCCCGGCAATGGGTCACAATTATACGTGATAATGCCGGCGTCGAAATGCGACTCAAGATAATCCGAGATGGGGAGGAACTTGAGCTGAGGATAACGCCGCGGACGCGCACCGATGCGGGAGAAACCTTTGGCTACATCGGCGTGCGCAATCGGGTCGAAATTCCCGAGTCAATTCGTCGTGAAATGATGGTTACCGAGCGTTACGGGCCCCTGGAGGGTATGGCGGAAGCTCTGGATAAAACCTGGGGTATGACCTGGCTTACACTTCGGGTACTGGGTAAGCTCGTAACCGGAGAGGCCAGCGTCAGAAACCTGAGTGGTCCAATTACTATCGCCCACTATGCCGGGATATCAGCGCGCATCGGATTAGAGCCTTTCCTGGGTTTCCTGGCGATCATCAGCATCAGCCTGGGCGTTTTAAACCTGTTGCCGGTGCCGATGCTTGATGGCGGTCATCTGTTTTACTATTTAGTCGAAGCGATAAAGGGCAGTCCAGTGTCAGAGACAACCGAGATTATCGGCCAAAAGATTGGTATTTTGCTTTTGTTTTGCCTGATGTCGATTGCCATTTATAACGATTTACTACGCCTGGTAGAGTAATTTTGAGAGCTTTTATCCGGGTCAGTGCGTTGGCACTGTGGTTAGTATCATGCTGGGCACAGGCCGACAGCTTTATTGTTGATAGCATAGAGGTTATTGGTAACAAGAAAATAACGATAGGCACCGTTTTCAGCTATCTTCCGATAAACGTCGGTGAGTCACTCGATACAGAGCGCACACCCGAACTCATCCGTGAACTTTACTCAACCGGTTTCTTTGACGATATTGAGTTGCTAAGGCGCGATAATACCTTAGTTATCAAGGTCGTGGAGCGACCTGCGATTGCAGAAGTCAATTTTGAAGGTAACGATGATATCGAGGATGAAGCGCTGGAGCAGGCACTGGACCAGGTCGGCATGTCCAAGGGCAGAATTTTCAATGAAAACCAACTCGAAAAACTTGAGCTCGAGTTGCAACAGATTTATTACTCGCTTGGAAAATATGCCGCTCGAATTGAAGCCGACTGGCGCGTTCTGGATGAAGATCGCGTGGCGATAGATATCAACATATCTGAAGGAATTTCAGCGACCATAAAATCAATCAATATCACCGGTAACCAAAACTACGATGAGGACGAGTTACTCGATTCTTTCGAGCTTGAACCCTCCAGTGCGGGCATGTTCGCTTCTGATGATTATTCCAGTACCAGGCTATCAGCCGATCTGGAGTCACTAAAATCATTTTATCTCGATCGAGGTTTTATCCAGTTCGAAGTCATTTCTCAACAGATCACCATTAGTCCAGATCGGAAGAACATCAGTATTGCTATCAGTATTCGCGAGGGTGAGCAGTACGTGATGAGCAAGATGGAAATTGGCGGGGAGCTGGTTGTCGATGCAGGGGAGCTGCGAGCCCTGATTAGTTTCCGCGAAGGCGAAATTTTTTCGCGCAAGAAAATTAATAGAGTAATCGAGTCCATGCAAAGACGCCTGGGTGAAGATGGGTATGCGTTCGCTCAAGTCAGGATTGCGAATGAAATTGATAAACCAAATAAAACGGTTCTATTGCGGTTTATAATAGTGCCGGGTAAAAAAATGCGGGTTCGCTATATCAGTTTTAGCGGTAACGAGAAAACCAGGGATACCGTGCTTCGCAGGGAAATGCGTCAGTTCGAAGGAGAGATGTATCAGCGTTCAAAATTCGATCGCTCGAAAATCCGATTACAACGGCTGAATTTCCTTGGGTCGGTTACCCTCAATTTGAAAAAAGTACCTGGTACAGACGACCAGGTGGACATCGAAATCGCAGTGACCGAACGATTCTCTGGAAACATGCAAGTCGGTCTTGGCTTTTCCCAGAATCAGGGCGCTATCTTGAATCTTGGTTTTGCACACGAGAACATATTTGGCACCGGTAATTTGATCGAATTCAACTTTAATAATTCCTCAGCATCGGAGCGCTATTCTTTTAGATATAAAAACCCTTATTACACCCCGGACGGAGTCAGCCGGGGTTTTAATTTTTCTGTTACAGAAACGGATTCATCGGAAAATAATACCAGTAACTTCCTGATCGACCGGTTCAGCTTCTCTGTCGATTATGGGATTCCGCTTTCGGAGTTCAATTCGCTCAGGCTCGAGCTTGGGGTCCTGCAGAATAAACTCGATACCACCAGTTCATCGTCAGATGAGGTATTCGACTTTATAATCGAAAACAGTGATGAATTCGATGAATCGACACCAAAAAATTCATCTGTAATAGATGGTGATGAATACAATACCGTTTTTGGTGCGATTAGTTTATCCAAGGACACGCGTAACCGTAGAATTTTTGCTGACACGGGACATCTCAATAGTATCAATCTGGAAATCCAGGCAGGTGATCTCGAATTCTACAAGGTAAGGTATCGACATCAAACCGCGTATCCATTAAGCGAAACCTTCACCTTTTCTTTCAAGGGCAGAATTGGTTACGGGGAGAGCACCGGAGACCCAGACGACTTGCCGATTTACGAAACTTATACCGCCGGTGGGGTGCGCTCGGTCAGAGGTTATGAATTTAATAGTTTGGGTCCATTGGATAGTGAAGACGACCCACTGGGGGGTAATCTGCAGGTTATAACCACGGTGGAAATTCTGTTTCCGATCGAAGCTCTGGGTAGTTCAGAAACCTTCAGGCTTGGGGTATACTTCGATGCCGGGAATGTGTTTGCCGATATCGATTCTTACGAGACAGACGAGTTAAGACAATCGATCGGCTTGTCGGCTAAATGGTTTTCGTTTATTGGGCCGATCGAGTTTAGCTACGCATTTCCGATTAACGATGAATCTGGAGATGACACCGAGGAATTTCAGTTCTCACTTGGAGCGGTATTTTAGAGGCTATATTGAACAGGTTAATGCACTTATTCCTGGTATTTACAATACTGGCTGTATTTCAAACAGCAGCGGCCCAGGAGCCGGCTTACAAAATTGGCTTCGTGAATACGGCGCGAGTGCTAAAAGAAGCGCCACAGGCGCGTAAAGTTGAAGATCGCCTCAAAGCGGAATTCGAACCACGCGAAGCCCAGTTAAAGCAAAAACGCCAGGAAATCCTCGCGCTAGAAGACCAATTGAAGACGGATAAGGAGCTAAGTGCTAACGAACGTCGTAAATTCGAACGCGAAATCAGGCTCAAGGTCAGCCAGTTAAAATTCCTCGAGCAGGAATTCCGCGAAGATCAAAACCTGCGGCGCAACGAAGAGATCCGCGAATTGCAACAGGTTATTTCCAAAGTATTAAAAATGCAGGGTGATAATGACAAGTTCGATCTGATACTGACCGAAGGCGTCAGCTATGTTTCTGATCGGATTGATATCACGGCAGAGACGATTGAGATGTTAAAACAACTTGCAGGTTCCAGCGAAGAAACACAGTAGCTTTCGCTATCCCTTTTTACTGATACTACGCCAACTCCAGACGCCAACAGATCATGAGTCTAAACCTGCAGCAACTGGCCAAGGAATTGAAACTCGAATTCCTGGGTGATGCCGGATTGGTCGTCAATGGTGTTGCCTCACCAAAATCTGCAGTTGCGGGCGAACTATGTTTTATTCAGGATCAAAAGTACCTGGGCGATATCAATGCCAGCAATTGCAGTGCCGTGATCCTGACGGCGGAGTTAGCTGGAGGGGTTAGCAACAAGTCGCTATTGCTGTCGGACAACCCTCAATACAGCTTCGTTGAGGCTGTTAAGGCGCTGGGCATTGAATCTCAAGCAAAAGATATCGACGACATACATCCAACCGCGGTGGTAGCCGATAGCGCCAGGCTTGGCGAGGGGGTTACTGTTGGTGCCTTGGTCGTGATAGAAGATGACGTCGAAGTTGGTTCGGGCACTTCGATAGGTGCCGGTTCGATAATTGAACAGTCTGCGAAAATCGGTAGTCAGTGTCATTTGCATAGTCGGGTCACTCTGGGATCGGCGGTTAAACTGGGTGATCGCTGCATACTCCACAGCGGCGTTGTGATTGGGTCCGATGGTTTCGGACTGGTCATGCATGAGCAGCGATGGGAGAAGATTCCACAGCTTGGTAGCGTTGTGATCGGGGATGATGTCGAAATTGGCGCCAATACGACCGTCGATCGAGGCGCGCTGGACGATACGATTATTGAACGTGGGTGCAAACTCGATAACCAGATACAGGTAGCCCACAACGTGCGGATTGGAGCACATACTGCGATTGCAGCCTGCGTGGGAATAGCCGGCAGCGCGAATATTGGATGTCACTGCAAGATTTTCGGGGCAGCGGTGGTGCTCGGACATTTGACCGTGACGGATAATGTGACGATTACGGCGATGTCGCTGGTGACAAAGGATATTAAGGAACCCGGGGTCTACTCATCCGGTACACCGTTGTTGGAAAATAGCCTTTGGCACCGCTGTAATGCACGTTACAAATCATTGGATAAACTCGCGCAGACCGTAACGAAGCTCGTAAAATCGGAAAAATAGCGTCCGGCGGCCCGGCCTACATTAACTAAAACTGAGGAATTGATTTGGAACTTGATATTCACAAGGTGATGGAACTCTTGCCGCATCGTTATCCGTTCTTGCTGATAGACCGAGTAAACGAATTTGAAGAGGGAAAGAGTCTGACGGCGATTAAAAATGTCACTATAAATGAACCTTTTTTCCAGGGGCATTTCCCAGGTCAGCCAATTATGCCAGGTGTTCTGGTTCTCGAAGCGATGGCCCAGGCGACCGGGTTACTGGCTTTTTCTTCGATGGGTGATGCGCATAAATCCAAGCTTTACATGCTCGTCGGCATCGACAAGGCTCGATTCAGAGGGCAGGTGGTTCCTGGCGATCAACTGGTTTTGAACATATCTCTTAAGCGCAATATGCGGGGTATTGGCATGTACCAATGCGAGGCGCGGATAAACGGAGATGTAGTTGTCGAGGCTGAAATGATGTGTTCCGCCCAGGATCGAAATCAATGATACATGACACCGCTATCATCGATGCCAGCGCACAAATAGCGGCCGATGTTGAGATCGGAGCTTATAGCGTAATAGGGGCGCACGTCGAGATCGCATCGGGAACGGTGATTGGCCCCCACGTCGTGGTTATGGGTCCGAGCAAAATTGGCCACGATAACCGTATCTTCCAGTTTTCCTCGATTGGAGAAGCGCCACAGGACAAAAAATACCAGGGGGAACGAACCTGGCTGGAACTTGGGGATCGAAACGTTATCCGCGAGTTTGTGACCCTGAACCGGGGTACTGACGAAGGCAATGGTAAAACGATAATCGGCAGTGATAACCTTTTCATGGCCTATAGCCATGTTGCTCACGATTGCCTGGTTGGTGATCATACCGTTTTTGCCAATGCCGCTTCTTTGTCGGGTCATGTTGAGGTTGGGGACTATGCGATTCTGGGAGGGTTTACCTCGGTGCATCAGTTTACCCAGATTGGAAGCAAATCCCTTTGTGGCCTTGGCTCGGTCGTAACCCAGGATATCCCGCCTTTTTCGACCGCGGCAGGGAATCGTGCCAGGGTAATCGGAATCAACAAAGAGGGTCTAAAAAGAAAAGGTTTTTCCGCTGAACTAATCAAGGCACTGCATAAATCATTTCGCCAGTTGTTAAAAACCAGGGGATCGAAGGAGGAGGTATTTGCTAACTTGAAGCCGTTGTGTGATAAGTACCCGGAAGTTGCCGAATTTGTCGATTTCGTAAAAAATAGTAAAAGAGGGATCGCCAGTTAGCGAGCTTATTGAAAAGCTCCTGACGTTTCGAAGAGCGGGAAGAGGTGTGACAACGAAGAGCGTAACCATGACGACCCTGTGCAAAGTCCCGGGGTTAGTTTTTGCGGTTTTATTATCCTGCCTGGCAAACCAGGTCCAGGCGCTCGAGATTGTGCGATTTGTCGAAGCCAGGGACTATGCTCGTGTTATGGAAAATGCCTCCGGGCTGAAACTCACCGACGACGGTGTGATTTATGTTACCAGCCAGGAAAAGGGAACCATTCTCAAAATTACTGATGGCAATATCAAAGCCATCAGCCTGGCACCCTCGGTTTTTGAAGATTCCGATCTGGGCGGAATCGAAGTACTTCCCAATGGTAACCTGGTCGTCGTAAATGAAGGCTCGGGATCGGTAACTATTCTCGATCCGATGTTAAAACCGCTCACTCAATTTTCTCAATCAGGGCGCAGTCCCGGTGAACTCAATGATCCAAAACCGGTTGCCGTATCGGTCAATAAAAATATTTATGTCGGTGACGTAAATAACAGGCAAATCAGTGTATTTAATTATCAGGGCCTGTATTTGAACAGCTTCGGCAGGCACGGTTCCAGCGGCAGTGATTTACTAAAACCAACCCATGTCAGCATCGATGCTGAAGAAAACATTTATGTGCTGGAAGGCCCGGAGCGGCTGTCAATATTTGATTTGCATGGAAATCTAATCTCTCGTATCAAAGCCAGCGAGCTGAAGGAGCTTTTTGGACGTACCCCCGAACTCAGTGCGATGACAACGGATTTGAATGGAACCCTGTACCTGGGAGACCGGGTAAGCAATCGAGTTTCAATATTTGACTGGCGCAAGGGTGAAGTGCTTGGGGTACATGGAGTTTTTGGTCAGGCGCGTTCTCAATACCGTGATATTAGTTATCTTTCGGTCAACGTGAAGGGTCAACTCGCAATTCTCGATAAATTAAATAACAAGGTCGAGGTAGTTCAGCTGGATCAAACCAGTTTTGCGACACCCGTTGCCAGGGACAGGTTTGAATTCGGGACGAAGTTCGAAGCGTCTTGTGTAAGGGTAACTGCTTTTGTCAATGACAAAACCCTGTGCATCAAACCAGAAGACCAGGGAATCGTGGTGTTGGGGCCCGATGGCGCGGAACTTGGTGAGTTTGCCGAGTTTGCTGAGATTGCCAGGCAACCCTCTGCAGTTCATGTTGGTGATCAAACTGTCGCGGTACTGGATAAAAACTATTTACATGCGTTTCTTCACGATGGGAAGCAGATATTTTCGATCGGGCGGCGTGGTTCTTCGCCGGGGGATTTCAATCAGCCCAGTGACGTATTCGTACATGGCGGTTTATATTATGTTGCCGACAAGGGGAATAATCGGGTGCAGGTTTTCGCTGCGGATGGAAAATTTCTCGAAGAAATCAAATCCCGTCAGAACGGGGAGAGCCTGTTCGCCGAAATAGGACCGATTGCAGTCGATAGTCAGCAAAATCTATATGTAGCCGACGGCGGTGCCCTGGGTACAATTAACATGATCAGCAAGGATCGTGAAAAAATTGCGACGATCGGTATCGATAAAAAATCTATTCACAAGGTAACCAAATTTTACGGGTTGGATATCGACAAGCAGGACCGGCTCTATGCATTGGCCAGTACCGGTTTCAATGATTACTCGGTGATTGTTTACAAGAACCGCAAACCCTATAGGGAATTTGGTGCCGAGGGTGAAAATGGAACACTGCTGCACTTCAAACAGGCAACTTCGATATCGGTGGCTTCCGGGGCGAAAAACAGTGTCTATGTAAACGATTCTGAACTACGCAAGAATTTTCGGTTTGATTTATTTGAGTATCCGGACGCGGCATTTGGCTTGAATATCGCGGCTAACAACGAATTGATCAACCTGGAATGGAGCAGTAGCAAGTCGCCTCTGATTGCCAGGTACGAAATCCAGGGTGCCGTCGACAAGAACGGACCGTTTGAAACGATTTCAACCAGTTACGATTTAAAACTAACATTGTGGGCTAGCTCGGCAGGTATGTACACCTGGTTCCGGGTGGTGTCGGTAAGCGGTCACGGATTAAGCGCAGCACCGTCGACGCCGAAGGAAAATTCTGACCAGAGGATCGCCTCGTTGTACCAGGCCGGCAAATTGAGCGAAGTTGTCAGACTTGCGGATCGACTGGTGAGAATTGCACCAGGCAATGCCGACGTGCGCAATATTCTCGGCATGAGTCTGTATCAGTTAAAGGATTACACGCGTGCAATTGCCGAATTCAAGCAACTGGAAACAGTAGAATCCTACCGTAATAAGGCGCTTCTATACCAGGTGCTGGCCTTCTACAATCTCGAGCAATACCTCGATGCCCGTGCCTTAATCGACGAGTTGTTGGAACAAACTCCCGCCGATGTCGAACCATACGTAATTTGCACCCGGATAAGCCTGAAACTCGCCGATCCGATAGGCGCTGTTAATTGTGCTGAAGATGGCCTGGCGCTGGATCAAAATAATGTCGAGCTTCGTTATTTACTGGGTCGTGCCTATATAGAAGCTGGCCTTGCTGAAAAAGGCATCGTGGCTTATCAGACCATCGTGGAAACCAATCCAGGCAGTTATGAAATACGTCTTCAGATCGCCCGGGATTTGTACGAGCTGGGAAACTTCGAAGATTCGCTTAAGCAATATGATGCAGTGTCTCGAGCGCAGCCGAATTCCGGCCAGGCAGCAGTCGGCAGGGCGAAAGCTTTACTCAGCCTGGGTCGGGACAGTGAGGCCAAGGCAATTGCGCTGCAACTGTCTGGGGAAAAAGAAACCAGGGGCGACGGAAATTACCTGCTCGGTAAGATTGCAGCTAAGCAGAATAATCACGAAGAAGCGGTGTTGCAGTTTACCCGTGCGGGCAATAATAAACCCGAGGTCGTAGACGTCTGGTTATCGCTGATGCAGTCTTATACCGAAATAAATCAACTTTCCAAGGCCGTGAAGGCGCTCGCCCAGGGCATTAAGCACAATCCAGAAGCTTTTGAGCTGTACCTGTCTGCCGGCAGGATCGAACTTGAACGTCAGCAATTTCCGGATGCCAATGCTTACCTCGACAAAGCTGCCGTGCTCGAACCCAATTCACTAGTGGCACATAAGCTTTATGCTCGAGGACTGTTCGCTACACGCAATTATCGAAGTGCTAACTTCCACGCTGAAGCCGCCGCTCGCATCGACCCGGAAGACGTCGATGTGCTAGTACTTCAGGCCGACATTGCCAATTATCAAGGTAAGACCGGTTCGGCAATCGAATTTTTGAAAACGGCGATCAATCTCGACCCGGCATCACCTGACCTTCAGTATCGTATTGGTCGTGTTTACCAGGATGCCAACCTGTTCGACGTATCGCGTGAGCATCTCGAAAAGGCAGCGGGAATGCGAGCTTCCTGGGCAGAGCCGCATGTTGCGCTGGGTAAACTCTATAGCAAACGTCGCTTGTTCGATGACGCGGTTGCCGCTTTTGAAAAAGCAGTCGAGCTCGAGCCCTCGGCAGAAAACCGTGCAATCCTCAATGTCGCTTTTGCCGAACGCAAGAAATCGCTGGAATTTGCCAACAATGCACCTCAATTGCTGCTGTCTGATTTAAATCTGCAGAAAGTGTTTTCGGCTGCTTACAAAAAATACCAGGATCAGCCGATCGGCAGTGTAAAGCTGCAAAATGTCAGCCCTAGCGACTACGGCAATTTGAAACTCTCGTTTCAAATCAAGGAATTCATGGATTTTCCAACCTCGGTTGATATCGCCAGGATCAAGGGTAATGAAACCCAGGAAATCCCGATTAAGGCAACCTTCAATAATAAGGTTCTCGAAGTGGACGAAGACACCGGGGTACAGGTCGAAGTGAAATTGACCTACTCGCGCGATGGCCAGAATGACAACATTTCGCTGACCCAGCCGATGACGATTTACGGTAAGAATGCGATGGTCTGGGCTGACTCGGCCATGGTAGGTTCTTTCGTAACACCTAAGGATGACACTCTCAGAGACTATGTACGCCAGGTCGTTAATGCCTTTCAGCCAGATCCGGGACCCCTGAATGACAAACTGGTATCGGCGATGGCATTTTTCAGCAGCCTGGCAGCGTCCGGCATCAGCTATATCGTCGACCCCAATACGCCCTTTACGGACTTGCGTGATGATCAAATCGATTACGTGCAATTTCCGCGAGAGACCCTGCACTTGAAAAGTGGTGATTGTGATGATTTATCGGTACTGATCAGTGCTGGCCTTGAAAACCTTGGAATTAAAACCGCGCTGATCGAAATACCCGGGCATTTATTTATGATGTTCGATACCGGAATTGCCGCGCATGATGCGGGTTTAATCAGCCAGGATAGCAGCCTGCTGGTCTTCAAGGATGGCAATGTATGGATCCCGCTCGAAGCAACCATGGTCAACACTAATTTTATCGAGGCCTGGGCTGAGGGCGCGAATAAATACCAGGCCGCGCTTGAGGCAGGTGAACTCGGTATTATTGATCTGGAAAAAGCCTGGCAGAAATACAAACCGGTAACCCTGCCTAAGGCCAGTTACTCGATCGAACTACCCGAAAAGAGGCGTGCCGAGAGCCTCGTAAAGCAGGCACGGAATGAATTATTGTTGAAAAGTATCGATCGTCTGGTGTTGCCGTACAAGACCATGGTAGCGAATGATCCGGGTAATATTAGAGCTCGCTTGCAAGTTGCCATCCTGTATGCACGTTTTGGGCTATATGAAGATGCAGAGATTGAGTTTGAAGCTTTGAATGAACTGGCACCAGACAATAGTGCAGTGAAATCCAACCAGGGCAACCTATACTTCCTTCAGAAAGAGTATAATAAGGCGATTGAATTTTACTCCCAGGCCACCAAGCTGGACAATGAAGACGGTGGTATCTGGATTAACCTGTCAATGGCGCAGTACAGGGCCGGTGAAATAAAGCAGGCGAAAATCAGTTATCAGCGCGCATTGAAATTGAACGCGGATTTAGAAAAAGAGTATGATGCATATAGCAAGCTTTTGAGCCAGTAGAGGATTAAGAAGTGAAGAAATTACTCATCATCATGATTTTTACTGGCGGTATCGCTGTCAACGCACCGGTTATTGCACAGGGTACGACGACGATTAATGAAACCAGTTCGCATAGTGTCTTCAAAGGTTTGTTTAAATCTGTCTGGGCACATCTGAAATCACTCAATCCGACGCAAAAGCAATCCGCTAAATCCACCCAGACCTACATTGCGGGAATCCGCGGTGCTGAAACAACCGATACCTTGCTGAAACCTTATTGGAAAGCTGATTTGACCCAGGATGAGAATTTTCAGGCAGAACTGGAAAAATTCAGCCTGGCGCAATACAAAATGGACAAAGGTGACCTGGAAGCGGCGGTGGCCTTGTTCGACGGTTTTCTGAGTCAGTATGAACATAGCGATATGCGCCCCAATGCGTTGTTCGCCAAAAGCATTAGCCTGGCGAATATCGGTCAACGCACGCAGTCCCTGGCAGTGATGGGACAGTTTGTGGATGAAAACCCGAACCATCCGTTACTCGCAGACGCCAGGCAGGTTATCAATCTCTTAAGCTGATCCAGGCCGGATACAGACCCTATACCGGCTAGCCAAACAGGGGGCAGGTCCCCTATCATACCGGCGTGAATATTCTCGCCATCGATACCTCCACCGAAGCCTGTTCCGCCGCACTGTTGCGCGAGGATGGTACGGTTTTTCATGAGTTTGAAGTTGCACCCCGCCAGCACACTCGCTTGCTGCCAAAAATGATGGATCACGTGCTGAAAGCCTCTGCTATCACAAAATCGATGATTTCTCATTGTGCTTTTGGTAATGGACCCGGAGCGTTTACCGGTATCCGCATTGCAGCCGCGCAGGCGCAGGGAATAGGTCTCGCGTTAAACATACCGCTTTTACCAATTTCGACACTGGCAATTTTAGCCCAGGTTTGCATGGATCGTACCGGGCATGCTAATACGCTGGTCGCGCTGGATGCGCGTATGCACGAAATTTACTGGGCAGTCTATGGACGAGACAGCACCAATTGCGCAGAACTTATGGGCACAGAACAGCTTAGCTCGGTGAACAATGTCGAAGTTAACGCAACAATCGAATTCGGTGCCGGGCACGGTTGGGTCGAGGCGTTGCGTGAGAGCGTCAGTTTTCCAGTTGATGAGGGGCTGTTGCCCGATGCCAGGTCACTGCTCAAGCTTGCCAATAAAGCTATAAAGCAGAACCTTAGCGTCGATGCCACGCGGGTCAGCATAAACTACCTGCGTAACCAGGTAGCCGAAAAACCCCGTTCCTGATGGTGCCAGAACTGGTATTCCCTTACGGACCGCCGGTTGCGAGAGCCGTCTTGAAATCAAGACCGAGCGATTTCAGGGTCAATGAAGAACTGGGATTTGAGCCGACCGGCGAGGGTGAGCATCTATTCCTGCTGGTTGAAAAGAGCGGACTTAGCACGCATGAGCTCATCGCCCGGGTTGCCCGCGATTACTCGCTCGATCCCAGGCATATCGGTTATAGCGGGCTCAAGGATAAACATGCGCTCACGCGTCAGTGGTTGAGTTTGCATATGCCAGGTAAAAAACCACCAGCCGAACTGTTCAAGGGTAATGGATATCAGGTTTTAAGGCAGGCCAGTCATAACCGGAAACTGCGACCGGGAACCCACAAGTACAACTCTTTCGAGGTACATTTGCGTGAGGTCAGTGATTTTCCGGATCAAACCAGAGAGCAAATAAGTGCCGTCACAAGGCAGGGATTTGCGAATTATTTTGGCGCACAACGATTTGGTCGCCAACAGGATAACGTCAGACAGGCGCTCGAACAGTTACCCAGGCGCCGGTTGAAACGCTCGCGTAAGAGTATGTTGTTGTCATCGCTGCGCAGCTACCTGTTTAATCGAATTCTGGCGCAGCGTATCA
>CAXMSP010000082.1:0-2495 GCA_964196225.1 uncultured Gammaproteobacteria bacterium
TAATGTTACGGACGTAGTTGACCTGATAGCCGAGATGCTTCAGATAACGGTAAACCACGTCAAACACAACCAGCACGCGAGCGTGCCCGATATGACAGTAGTCATATACCGTCATGCCGCAGACGTACATCTGCACTTGCCAGGGTACGATGGGCTCAAAGGTTTCCTTCCGATTGCTCAGACTATTGTAAATCTTCAACATTACTTGCGTGAACGGGTTGGTAATAACAGGGCGTAGAGTTTAAAAGATGCACCCACCGAACGAAACCGTTAATTGCGGTCCAGCTTCCAAATACCCTGACAAATCAGTAGAATCCGCAACCTTGTAACTATTGACTGGTAACAACCGGAACGCTGATGACTAAAACACTACTGCCTGTCGGGGTTGTACTCGCAGCTATCCTGTCTCTGGTATTTTTTCCCAACATTAAAGGTGGAACCCCAATGAATGAAACAACTGCTGACAACCCGATCGTGCTGTTCGAAACCACGATGGGCCAAATCAAGATCGAACTGGATATGCAAAATGCACCAAACTCCAGTGAGAACTTCCTCGCCTATGTCGATGATGGTTATTTCGTCGGCACTACCTTTCATCGCATCATCCCGAATTTCATGGTGCAAGGTGGCGGCATCACCGAAGACATGCTCGATAAGCCCAGCAAGCATGCACCAATCAAGAACGAAGCCAACAACGGTGTCAAAAATGATCGTGGTACGCTGGCGATGGCGCGCACCGGCGACCCGCATTCAGCGACATCGCAGTTTTTCATCAACCACGCTGACAATGCTTTTCTGAATCATACCGCTGAGTCTCAACAGGGATGGGGATACGCCGTTTTCGGCAAGGTCGTCGAAGGCATGGAGGTGGTCGATGCCATGGCGAAAGTTGCCACCGGCAACAAGGGTGGACATCAAAATGTCCCGCTTGAACCCATCACCATTACTGCGGTTAGTCGTCAATAGGCCAGACCTACCGAACAGAAACAACTTCGTGAGTGAAGAGTATCTGTTCATCTCCGATTGCCACCTCGATTCGGGGCGGCCGGAGATTGCGCGGGCACTGCTCGAGTTTCTGCAGACACGGGCCGCCGAGGCCCGTCGACTTTATATCCTGGGCGACCTGTTCGAAGTCTGGCTCGGTGACGATGATCCGGCCGAGGAGCAAACCCAGGTTATCGACTCATTGCGTCAACTCAGCTCATCCTGTGACTTATATTTTATGGCTGGGAATCGCGATTTCCTGCTGGGAGAGGTATTTGCCAGCCGCGTTGGAATGACCTTGCTCGACGAACCCCTACTGCTGCAATTGGGGCAATTAAGGGTGGCGTTGCTGCATGGCGACAGCCTGTGCACCGATGACCACAACTATCAGGCGGTTCGCAGCATGGTTCGCGAGCGCCGCTGGAAAGATGATTTTCTGGCAAAACCACTTCTGGAGAGGCAGCAGATTGCATTGCAATTGCGCAGCGACAGCGTTGCCGCCAAGAGTAAAAAATCCAATGAAATCATGGATGTAAACGCGGACGCAGTGGCGCAATGCTTTCATGAGAACCGTGCCGATGTCATTATTCATGGTCACACCCATCGCCCCGCAACGCATTACTACGAATCAAATTTAAGGCGCATTGTTCTTGGGGACTGGGTTCGCGAACCGAGTTTTCTAAGCTGGAAACCGGAGTCTGGATTCAACCTGACCGACCCTAGAATTTAACTTGCGACTATTGTTCCACACCTTGCCATTGCGACTACCTGGCACCGAGTACCGATTCCAATCCATGTATTTCAGCACTCAAACGGGCTAGGGACCCTGTTCCAAACTGCTCAATTCCTCTGCTGAAAATCCCGCCTCGATACGTGCTGACCAATTGAACGGCCCGCGCAGCTTACCTCCCATATACTGATCGATCAGCGTTCGAAACGTACTTTCCGCAGCGAGTCCCTGTTGATCGCAAAGCAACTGATACCAGTGGTTACCGATGCGTACATGATCGATTTCATCCCGGTAAATCCGTTCCAGTATTGCGACTGCTGGTGCATCCTCGACCTGGCTAAACTTCTTGATCATCAGCGGCGTCACATCCAGGCCCCGCGCTTCCATCACGCGCGGCACCAACGCCATACGGTGCAGCACATCATGTCGGGTTTTGCAGACCATATCCCAAAGTCCACGATGCGCCGGATAAGCCCCGTAATAGCTACCGCGCTCTCCTAAGGTCTGCTCAAGTAATTGAAAATGTGAAGCCTCTTCACTGGCAACGCGCAACCAGTCATCAACATACTGCGCTGGCATCTGACGAAACCGATAGGCCGCATCGAGCGCTATGTTAATGGCGTTGAATTCGATGTGTGCAAACGCATGCAATAATTTGATGCGGCCCGATTCGGTCGCCACGCTGCGCTTCTCGAGTTGTCTGGGCTCAACCAGTGACGGTGCCTCGGGACGCCCTGCATCATCGATTAGCAAAATCGGCGATTGACTGTGCACCACCAGA
>CAXMSP010000083.1:0-5363 GCA_964196225.1 uncultured Gammaproteobacteria bacterium
ATAAATTGCTCCAGGCGTGGTACCACACGCGGTACGACCAGTGCCGGCTTGTCGAAGGAAATCACTTCGCAGACGGTGTTGTAACCCCCCATGCAAACGACAAACTCGGCGTCTTGCAGCCATTCTGTCGGCTCCGGCACAAACTCCAGAACCTTGAGATGCCTGCGCTCGTTGGCGAGTTCTTGCAGCTGCGCCAGCGAAGCGGAATCGATGTGAGGTCCGGTAACTATGACAGCATCCATACCGGCAGGATGTTTGGAGGATGCAAACGCGAGCGCCAGTGCTGCTCCATCCTGGCCGCCACCCACCAGGCACAGACCAAAGGGTTTGTTTAATCCTGCGCCGTGGCTCTCCGCTGCACCATTTACGGGTGGTCGTGTGCGTCGATCCAGGTAACCGGTAAACTCAATCATGTCTGCGATATCGGCCGGGAGTTTGTATTCCGTTCTGGGGTCGTACACGCGCGCGTCACCGTAAACCCAGATTGCGTCGTAGAAACGACGAATAGCCTCGAGGCTGCGCTGCTTGCGCCAGTCGCGGGCAACGTTTTCCGGTTCGTCGAGAATGTCGCGTAATCCAAGTACGCAACGCATGCCGCCGTGATCCCGAATGTAGCGAAGTGCCTGGTCCAGCTCCCCATTGACACCGCGAGCGACGTTATCGAAGATCACCAGATCCGGTTGAAATGATTTTATCGTTGCACAGACGATCTGCGAGCGTAGCTGAGTAAGATCGTCCATTGACAGGTCAAGATTGCGTGCCCGATAGCTGCCTTCGGCAGACTTGTGCCATGCCGGTAATACGACCACGTCCACGTTGTCCGGCAGGGCAAAGCCGCCCGCCTCTCTGGCCCCGGTAATCAACAACACGTCAATCGTCAAATCCGACTCGCAGAAGCCCTGGGCCAGGCGCAAATTTCGCCGGATATGGCCGAGTCCCATGGTGTCGTGTGAATAGAGCACTACCCTCAGTCGACGACTGGCTGCCGGCTTGTACAAGCGTGGTGCTGCAATCGTCTCGCGAGCGTTATTTGTGGACGTTGAATTCGAATCAAGACCGTGCAAAAAAACGAGTGATGACATTGCGTCGCTATACATTTCGATCTACTCCATAAAAGTTAGTTTCTGTTTATTTATATAGAGTTAGCAGGGACCATGCCAATTGTCACAAATTAGCCGGAATTACATATAGCTATTTGATTAAAAAGAAGAAAATATTTAATTGGTAATGCGGGAGGAGATTACGGCGAGGAGGTATTTGGCCATATCCCCCAGTGGTTTGGGGATATGGCCCAGCCGGGGGAAATCCCCCAGACTGAGGTTATGCGAAAGTTGATTTTAACCGGCCAAACGCCAGTGTTGAACTGTACGAAACAGGTCTATCAGGCAACTGCAGTTTCAGGATTGAGTGCAGGAAGGGGCGATTTTAAAACGTGGCAGTTGCGTGCAGTAGGGCAGGCAGCGGTGCCCGGTGAGCACACATTTCAGTATCCGTTTGAGCACGGCCAGTGAAAACGGTTTTTCCAAAAATACGGCTACACCCGAGTTGCGAGCCTGCTCATTATGGGGCACCGGATCTTCAGCCGTCATGGCAACAACCGGGATGCCGGGACTGGGAAGTAGCGGGATCAGATCAAGACCACAAGCGTCGGGCAGGTAGAAATCGACTAGCAAGGCATCGAAGCTGTGTGCGCCGAGCAGATCCCGCGCTCCTGCAACCGTGCGGGTCGTAGTTACTCTGAGGTCCTGGCCGACAAGATAACGCTGCAGCGTCTTGCACAGGATATCGTTATCTTCTACGATGAGTATTTGTTTCGGCTGCATTGCGTTCCGTACCTTCACGAGTTTCTTAAATCCCCGAAGCATATCCCGTGCCATAGACCTGTTTTTCCTTAAATCCCTTTTCATTACAATTAGCTAGAAGACTGGCTAACTGAATGTCATCCATTATAACCACAATAAATGGGTGATATGCCCGGTCTGATCGGGGCGCATGACCCGTCCGTGGTGTGCCGAACCAGCAACATCGTTTGTGATTGTGTGCCTGAGCCAGCATAAAATTAAGTCTTTTTTTGGGGTGCTTGTTTGGTGGTGAGTCGAAAACGAGCATACAAAAACAGGCTTTTAGTTGGCTATACCGATACGGTATTTTTCAATGCGATAACGTAGCGTATCGCGACTCAAACCGAGCAGTTCAGCCGCCCGTGTGACATTGCCACTGGTGCGTTCGAGCGCCTCGACCACCAGTCGCTTTTCCATATCGACGATATTGAGTTCGTTTGAAGTCTCGGTGGGCGCTAGCTCGCAGGATCCGTCTGCGATTAGGTAGGGCGAGATCTCATTTGAAAGTGGTTTGTTAAGCGGCAGATGATGCGGTTCCAGCAGGTTTGTGTTCGTCATCAGCACGACCTGCTCCATCATGTTGCCAAGCTCGCGCACGTTACCGGGCCAGGAGTAGCCTAGTAATGTTGACTGTGCGGCCTGGCTGATCTGGATTTTACCTTTTCGGTAACGCTGCGCATGCTGATTTAAAATGTGATCGGCCAGGCGTATAATATCCTTGCCCCGATCACGTAATGGTGGGAGATTTATCTGTACTACCCGCAGCCGGTAGTAAAGGTCTGAGCGAAATTTTCCGTCTCTGATCAAACGTTCCAGGTTGCCGTTGGTTGCGGCGACGATGCGCACGTTGATCTGTTTGTCGCGCAATCCTCCCAAACGCCGCACGGCGCGATCTTCCAGCATCTTGAGTAATTTTGTTTGCAACTCAATATCCATATCGGCAATTTCATCAAGGAAAAGCGTACCACCATCCGCGGCTTCTACCAGTCCCGTTTTACGTTCGCGGGCACCCGTAAAAGCACCGCGTTCGTAGCCGAATAATTCCGACTCTAGCAGATGCGCCGGGATGGCTGAGCAATTCAGCTCGATGAACGGGCCGTCCTGACGGGTACCGTCGAAGTGAAAAGCACGGGCTACCAGTTCCTTGCCCGAGCCGGTCTCGCCGGTGATGAGTACCGACGCCGGAATGCCCTCGACCAGGTTTCGTTCCGCCTCGAGTAATTGCCGAATTTGCTGCTTCAGGTCGAGCATAACTTGCGAGTCTCCGAGCAGCTTGTCCAGGCCACTTTCACCGGCCTGTTTCTGGAGAAAGTAATCGAGCGCACCTTCGATCCGCTCCTGGACCCCGATCTTTTGCAGCAGGAGTATCAATTCCTTCAGCACAACCGGTTTTGCCAGGTAGTCATAGGCTCCGTTTTTCATCGCTTGCACGGCGATTTCTACATTACCCTCTCCGGTGATCATGACGGTGCGGATACGACGGCCCACCGCCTGAATTCGACCCAGCAGATCCAGGCCGTTGGTATCAGGCAGGCAGTAATCGAGCAATACAATATCGGGTTTGTAACTTTCCAGGGATGTCATTGCCGATTCACCGGTTGCGCTTACCTGTACCTCGAATCCTGCATGCTCGAGGTACCGGCGCATGTTTTTCGCCAGCTTCGGTTCGTCTTCAACAATCAGAATGGCAGGGTTTGAGCCCATCGTACTAGACCAGTGGAAATTTCAAACAGGCGGTTGTGCCGCTACCCACCCGGCTGCTGAGCGAGATGCTGCCACCGTGCCGGTGGACGACTCGCTTAACCATCAACATGCCGATGCCAAGGCCATAACGCTTGCTCGTCAGGCAGGTTTCAAACATCGTTTCCAGGCGAGCCTCGGGAATACCGTGACCGTTATCCATAATCGAAATCTGGATCATCTTATTTGCCTGGTCAATTTGGGCTCCGGTCGTAAGGGTGCCCCCATCGGGCATAGCTTCCAGCGCGTTGGCAAGGATGCTGTTGAACATCTGCTCCAGAAGCGCGGGATCACCATTGATAGCAGGTATATATTCGCTCGTCTTTGACACGAGTTGCACCTGATTACGTTTAATCACCTGTTCGTAGCCCTGCAGGCTGTGATTAAGAATCTGGTCCAGGTATGCCGTATTAAACTGCGTGGTACCCTCGGGCCGGCAATATGTCAACAGTTCACGTACCCATTGCTCGACCCGGTCGATTTCGGTAATGGTGTCGTCTGCGGTTTCGCGAACCAGCGCATCATCGTTTGTCTCGCTCGTCAATTCTGCGCCGGAACGGATCACCGCCAGTGGATTACGAATGCTGTGGGCGACAGCGGAAGCCATTTCACCGACCGCTACCAGGGTTTCGGATTCCACCAGGCGCAATTGCTGTGCGCGGATTACGCGGCTGGCGCGGTAGACGATCCAGAACAACGTGGCATATAAAAACAGCGTGGCGCCTGCCATGCTGACCCAGACCAGGGAGCGCGCCGAACTTAACGCATCAAACAGGGTCTTTGGCGCCTTGTAAATTTCGACCACGGCGACGACCTTGTTATTTTTAAGATCCCAGATCGGCAGGTAGTTTTCCACCAGCTGCGAAATATCGTTGCCAAACACCGTATACTCGGCTTTGTGCTCATCCTTGACATCCGTGAGTTCGAAAACGGTTGCCCCCGCGAGTGCTTCTTCCAGTTCGTGATTAGCGTCAAAATGCTTGCCTTTCAGATCTGCCCGGGTCGACCACAGCACTTTTCCTTTATTCGAATAAAGATTCGCCCTGACTACCCCCGGCATGGTAGCAATATGATCGACCAGCTCGGGCAGGCCATAGGTTTGTTCTGGGCTACGGATACTGTCGGTTAGTTTTTCTCCGCGAAACAACTCTGCGCCGCCCTCGACTTCGGTCAGACTTTGCAGGAAGGCCTGCGATACGATAGCGTCACGCCGGATCAGGCTGTCTGCCAGGTAGCTGCTAAACAGGGTAGCTGATAGCCCGCCGATGATTAGCATCACGATCAGGCTGGTTATCGCGTAGGAACGTATTAAATTAAAGGGCTTGTCCACCATACCCGCGGCCGAATGATCGGAATCCTTCGTCGGTGCAGCTTTAAAAGTTCTTGGCAAGGTAATTTCTAACACAAGTTATTTCTCGATTCTCTCCGGTGTCACGGTTGCCTGCTCGGAGCAACCATGACTTGAATTGCTATTTATATAAATCTAATGGTTCGTTTTTATGTGGGATTATATTCCCAATTAACCTGGAGTCAAGTTATTTGAACTACCCTCCATATGACCAGCCCTTTCGATAGACGTGCCACTCACCCGATTTACTCCAGATCCAGGTTCTTGAACTTGGCTTTGTATTCCTGCATCAGGGCTACGGCGATCAGGACAAACATCCAATGTCCTGGGCAGTCGCCGTCTATGTCGACACACAACTTTGTCGGGTATTCAATGCCCGCGGAGCGGGTCGTGAGTGGAATAGTATTGATCGACTTAGCAGTTGGTTGCGCGAT
>CAXMSP010000084.1:0-35650 GCA_964196225.1 uncultured Gammaproteobacteria bacterium
TGCATCTTGTGCAGGTTACCCTGAAATTTCAACGGCAACTTTCCAGGCGGAAGACTGATTCGCGCAGTGCGGTAAGCCCTACTTTGCGCCAGCGTGGACGCTCATCGATGATTTCATTAGCTTCCAGCAGGTCAATCGAGAACGCGTCTTTGTAGTGCTGAATAACTTCATCCGTCGGCACTGAAAATGGCGGTCCCAGCATTTCCGACTGATCGTATTCAAGCGTAATCAAAAGCATGCTACTAGCCTGCGGTATAATCGAGATCATATGCTGATAGTAGCGCGGACGGTCCGTGAGCTCCATTGCAATCAACGCGGCGCGGTCATAAATGAAACGACAGGCACTTAAATCATCATTTCGCAAGTCGTAAAAATCACCCTGCAACAGCCTGATATTTCCTGAGGTATATATCGTGAATCGATCAGACTCTACGCGCTCGTAGTCGAGCGAGTTTTCTTCAAAAAAACTTTCGATTGCCAACTGCGATAGTTCTATGCCGATCACCTCGTAACCCTGCTGTGCAAGCCAGGTAATATCCAGTGCCTTGCCGCATAATGGCAGAAAAACAGACGCGCCCGCCGGCACAGCAAGCTGCGGCAGGTAGGTTTTCAAATGTTGATTGACGGTGGCCTCGTGAAAACCGATGCGATTTTCCTTCCAGCGATCTAACCAGTGCTGATTATCGACCATTATAGTACTGTACAAGCCTGGTTCAAGAATCTCCGTTAGAGTCTGACTTTAACACAGTTACGGCCGTTTTTCTTGGCGACGAACAATGCCATATCGGCTCGCTTCACCATCGAAGCATAATCGCCGGTATCGTCTGTAATCGCTGCCAATCCGATGCTCAGTGTGGCTTTCTTTTCTCCGTAAGCTGTTTTGTAATGTGCGTCGGCGACATATACACGCAGCGATTCGGCAAATTTTTCGGCCGCGTTCATATCTATCTTGGGCAATAATACACTCAGACCATTTTGGCCGTATCGACCCAGGATATCTTTCTCCTTATCGACCTTGGAGAAAATATACTTGACGATTGCGGCGAATACCTTGTAGGCAACCTGGTCGCCGTCCTCTTCACGCAGCTTGGACAAACCATCGACTTCAATAATCAGAACGGATAAAGGCTCACCTTCGACCGCAGCCGTACGATAACGATCGACCGCTATTTTATCCGCATTTTCACGACTCATCAGGGTGATGGTTCGCTTGGCCGACTCCTCTTTCTGCCTGAATTCCTCGACCACCTCTTTAGGCACCATGGTCTGGTCAGAATCCATAAAGGTATGGTCAGTCACCTCCATATCCTTACTCTCCGAAGACGAAGCTGTCATGGTGGAGGTACTGGTATTGTCGTCCGACTTCATTGGCCTGATTATTGGATCAGTGTTCTCTGGCCTGATTACTGGATCAGCTTTCTTCGGCCTTGTTACCGGATCAGGTATCGTCTTTTCAAGAACCATCGCCGAGTTGCGAGTCGAACGCTTAAAAATCAGCATCGCTTGCGCGGCAATGCTAACGCTGGCGATCGTATCCAGCTCATCAAAAGGTTCTGATTCACGTCGCAGGCTTATGACGCCGAGCAAGCGAGAATCATTGAACACCGGCACATCGAGGCGATACGAGATAAAGCGTTGCTTATCAATTCCCAGAAAACCTTTCACGGTTTCATGCTCCGCGCTGGTCGTGGCCTGGCGGGTCTGAGTCAACTTGCCAAGCAAGTCCTCTGACCAAAATGTCTTGTCATCATCCTCAAACAGCTCGCCTTCGATTTTATCTGCAACCGGTTTCGGCCCCTGCCCCTCGAGTGACGTTAGAATATAGGAATCGAACTCGATTACCGGCTCGAGATGCTTCTTCAGCAGGGCAATCAACTCCTTGAAATCGAGAATCCCGCTTAAGGCCATATCCAGATCGATTAGCGTAAACGCCCATAGCTCCTGGCGATTGGTCATACTTATATTGAGTTCGGTCTGCAGGAACAGCATACGGCGACTGCGTTCAGCCAAATAGCCGATGTAGGCCCCAAGAAACACTGCGGCCAACAGCAGCACCGACACCAGCGAAATCCAGAATCCGGAAATATCGGTGGCAAACATCGCACCGATAAACAGGAGCACCATGAGCGCATTCAACGCGAGCGTGATGACCATGCGCAGCAATTTCAAACTGCCCAGCCAGATAACAAACAGCACGAATTCCAATGCGTGGTAGGCGCTATACTTCTGTGTAAATACCGCAACAATGACGATTCCCATTGCCAACAGGCCATTACCTATCAGGCGTAGTTTGGGATAGTGAAGCTCGGCCGAAAAACGGCTTAATAATAAATTGGCAAGTGCCAGGATCGCGGCCAGCAGGTATCCATACATGGGTAACTGGACATCATGGCCGAAGGCACGGAACTCAAGATACGCAAAGGCAAGACATAAGAAAAACAACGCTCCGAAAGCAATAAGGCTAGAACTGCGGCCAAGCTGTTCCTGCATATCCCGATATTTGGCTTCGGTTTCCGCTTTCTGGAACTGAACTCCAAATGATTTTTGATACCTGCTGATCAGGTCTTGCGACACTCTGCGTTACCTTTTAAATTTGACCACGTAAAACAAACCAGATTCAAATCCCTGTGTTTTTCAAGCGTGATCCAATTGTCGTCGTCACTGTTAGTACGGACTATGTATAGACCATTTTTGAATCCCCGCGTTGCAAGGCATCCTGATGCCCCGCAGAACTGGTTGTCTTAATTTCCCGGGAAATTCCCTGAAAATAGGAGAAAGCGGTATTGAGTATAGCTTATTTTCATTACTTTCAAGAGCTTATGTGATTTTGTTCATATTCCACTTAAGCGCAAACTTGACCCGGTAATATTTTTTGCCCCACGAATGCAAGCACTGGCTATACTGGTGGCCGATACGCCTTGGGGGCCCATTAAGAACACGATGATCCAGTTACTTTTTCAGCAACAATATTTGTTGTTTGTATTGATCGCATTTGCATTGATACTCTCGCTGACATTTCACGAATTTGGTCATGCCAAAGTAGCTTCATTAATCGGTGACGATACTGCCAGGCGTGCGGGTCGACTGACTTTAAATCCGATTCCACATATCGATCCACTCGGATTATTAATGGTGCTAACCATTGGTATCGGATACGCCAAACCAGTACCCACCGACCCTCGCAAGTTTCGCACTCGATGGGGAACCCTGATGGTTGCCGCTGCTGGGCCCGGCATGAACCTGTTGCTGGCAATCGTAACGATTAATCTATATGCGCTTGGCATGAAAGCGGGCTGGGCATTGTTTCAAACCGAGGTCGCTTATTTCTTCTTTACCTACCTGGCGCTGATAAACATGTTGTTGATGTTGTTTAACCTGTTACCGATCGGCCCATTGGACGGGAGTTACATCCTGCCCTACGCATTGCCGCGAGAAATGGCGCTCAAATACCTGCAAATCAATCAACGCTATGGTACTTACGCACTGCTGGGCCTGATTGCTCTCAACTTTCTGGGGGTACCAGTATTTCAAACGCTATGGAAGGTTGGCGAATTCATGCTGGGCATTATCCTGCTGGTTTAGTCCTCTAATGAAAAGCCCTGGGCTTGATCAGTTCGACAGAGGCTTCATGTTCGATTGACTGATCCTCACGACGAAGTGGCAACAGGTTCACACCTGATTCAAAATCGAAAACACGTTTTACCAGTATCGAGTGTGATTCATTAACCCTTTGTAAACGGCCAACAACGCTTAAGAAAGGTTGATGGTCAACCAGGCGATAAAACCGCGCATAAATCTGCGGTGTAAAGGCGAGGTTGAAAAAACCGGTTTCATCTTCGAGCGTGACAAATACCATGCCCTTCGCTGATCCCGGGGACTGTTTCACGAGCACCATTCCAAATGCAAAAATATCTTTATCCGCGGGTAATTCAATCAGGCAGTTCGCAACGGTAAATTTCTCAACCGCTACCGGGTAAGGCCATTGCTCCTGTTTTATTACCGCTACGGGATGTTTCTTGAGACTGGTTTTAAAAGCCCTGAAGTCTTTTTGAATCGACTCGAGTTTGGCTTCAGGTTTCCAGTCGATACTGTCATCGACTTGATCCAGCATAGGTTGATAGGGTGCGGCTTCAGATTTCCATAAAGCCTGTGAGCGTGAATCTCCGGCTTCAGTGAACAGATCTGACGCCGCTAAAGCCGTTAATTGGTCTCGCGCTAAATGACAGTCATGTACAAAATGCTCGAAACTTTGCCAGCCATTTGAAGCAATGCGTTGCTGAATTATTTTATCAACCGTTGATTCAGAGAGACCATTAACAAGGCGAAATCCAAGGCGAATAGCATATTTTTTCTGTGACGAAGTTGTTTCGAGCTGATGATCCCAATGCGAATGGTTTAATGATATCGGTAACAATTGAATACCTTCGCGTTTCGCTGACTGTAATAAGGCATGGGGGGAGTAAAAGCCCATCGGTTGCGAATTTAAAACGGAAATATAAAACGCGGCCGGGAAATGACATTTCAGGTAACAGGAGGCATAGGCGATCAATGAGAATGAAACCGCGTGAGATTCCGGAAATCCATACTCGGCAAAGCCTTTCATCTGCCCGAGTATCTGTTCCGCAAACTCCGGCTTAACATTATTTTCGCGCATACCTTTCTCAAGCTTGACTAACAGGGGATTCAGATCCCGGTTAAAGTCCTTGATCCCCCAGGACCCGATTTTCTTGCGCAACTCATTGGCTTCACCAGCGGTGAAATTGCCGACCGCGATCGCAATGCGCATTGCCTGTTCCTGGAAAATGGCAATCCCCAGGGTGCGTTGCAGAATTGGTCGCAGGCGTTCATCCGGGTAAGTAACCGGTTCCAGTCCTTCGCGACGTGCCAGGTAGGGATGAATAACATTACCCTGGATTGGACCGGGCCGAATAATCGCAACTTCAATAACCAGGTCATAAAAACAGGCCGGCTTCAAACGCGGTAACATCGACATTTGTGCACGTGATTCAATCTGGAATACGCCAACCGTATCGGCCTTCTGAATCATTGCATAGGTCGGCTGGTCATCATCCGGAATCGAGTCCAGGCTTAATCGTATATCATAATAATTTTCGATATAGTCGAAACATTTTCGGATCGCCGATAACATGCCAAGACTTAAAATATCGATTTTAAAAAATCCCAACGCCTCGATATCTTCTTTACTCCACTGAATCACGCTGCGTCCTGCCATCGATGCAGGTTCCTGTGGTAGCAGGCAGTTCAGTGGTTTATCGGCAAGCATAAATCCACCCGAGTGAATCCCCAGGTGGCGTGGAAATCCATGCAGTTTTTTACTGAGTTGCATCCATAACTTCCAGCTGATTTTCGGTGCCTGCGGATTTTCATTTTCATGATCATTTTTAAGTGCCATGACAATATTTTCGGTGCCGCTGCCACGATAGTATCGACTCGAAGCGATCCTGGACATTTGCTGGAGTAACTTGTCATCGGCCCCTAGCGCCTTGCCAACCGCGCGTAATGATCCCTTCCCTCTAAATGTAATAACATTGGCCACCATTGCCGCACGCTCACGACCATAGCGCTGGTAAATGTACTGGATCACCTCTTCGCGCCGCTCATGTTCGAAGTCGACATCGATGTCGGGTGGATCACCACGCTCCATGCTGACAAAACGTTCGAACAATAAATCAAAATGATCCGGATTGACGGAGGTTATGCTAAGCACGAAACAAACACTGGAGTTTGCTGCAGAACCCCTACCCTGGCATAAGATCTGCTGGCGCCTTGCCCAGCTGACAATGTCCCACACCGTTAAAAAATAATCTGCGAAGTTAAGTTTCTCGATCAAAATCAGCTCGTGCTCGATCTGTCGCAGAATCTTTTCGGGCGGCTTGTGATCGAATTTCTCCTGTACCCCTGCGTTTACCAGAAGCTGCAGGTAGGACTGGGCGTCATGCCCATCGGGAATCATCTCCCTGGGGTAGTGATAGCCCAGTTGATCGAGATCGAACTGACAGGACTGGTTTAGTGATTGAGACAAACCCAATGACCTGCGATAACCCGGAATCACAGAATACAAACGCTGCAATTCATTCGCTTGATGCAGGCAACGCTCGGCGTTGGGGAAAAAATGTTCCTGGCATTGATCGAAAACCCGGTTCGTACGAATCGCCTGCAGTAAATCACTGACGCATTTTTGCTGACGGTTATGAAAAAAAACATCCTGCGTCAGAATGTATTCGAGCTGATAAAGCTTTGCGGTTTCAAGCGTTGTTTTTATCCAGCGGTCTTCAGCGGGATGAAGATGACGGCTGATCGCAAGATAATAACGACCATCGAATAGCTGTTTGAGTTCAGCATGATGACTAGCGTCCTTATTAGAACGAATTTGACCGCGCATCGGTTGAATGGCAAATACGCCTTCGACATCGCTGTTCAGCAGGTATGCCATTGGGAGATTGGCATAATCCTTACCATCGCGGTGGGCATAACTCAACAGGCCATTAAGATTGGTATAACCCCGCTGATTCAGTGCCACCAGCACCAGCGTATCTTGCAATAATATGGGTAAGTCGTGATCAGCTTGAAAATGTATCTCTGCACCATAATTCAGCTTCAATCCCTGGTGCAGATTATTTTTCTTTAGATAATCGAGTTCACGATAACATCGTGCAAGCCCATAAGCGCCATCAAAGTCATTAATACAAAGCGACTGGTAGCCAAGCGAATTAGCCCTTTCAATTAAATCCTTCGGATGTGACGCCCCGTGTAGAAAGCTGAAATTGGTCTTGCAAAGCCATTCATTGAAGTTGCTGAACATCCCGGGCTAGCAAAATTCGCCCTGTTTAAACCACTCGCCATTCTGGGTCCGGTATGCCCAGCTTGACCTGCCGTTATGATCTTTCAGGATAAAATAATCGCGTATAGACTGTAACGCATCTTCACTCAGCCACCATTGGTTCGAATTTCGCTCAAGAAAAATCTTTTGCACCGCAGTCGGGTTTTCAATGGGTTCGGCCTGCGGATAATAAAACAATGGCTTGTTAGTGGCGCTAGAGGACCAGGGGTAATGGTCAAATGGGTTTTTCTGAGCTGTGCCAACGGGGATACGCGTAAAGGACTTTTCAGGAAAAAAGCTGGCATCAGACTGGTAACATTCGAAAGCGAGTGGCAGCTTGTTTTGTAACGCCATGATTTGCTGGTAGTCGATTTGATCGAATTCACGCGCAAACAATTCCCATAAAGCCGGCGCCAGCATGATGCGTTCGCAAACTTCAATCTGCCAACAGATAAAAGGCATGCTCTCTGGCAAATCAAGATCACCATCACGCGCGCGTAAGTTACGGATTAAATCGTCGTAAATATACCTGGCCTGGTAGAGTGCGGTATCGAAACCAGGCATATCGCGATGTAAGGAATAAGGATGACGAAATGAAAGTTCGACCGTAACTTTCTGATAATTGAATAGCGTAATTTCCCAAAGCATTCGATTGATATGTTCACAATCGCGCCGATAAAACTGATCACATAAACGCGTGAAATCCTCGCGTAACAAAACTTCGATATAGTCCCACTGGTTAACCGGGTACTCGAGATCTCGCTTAACCCCGGGCAATTGCTCCTGTTCGAAATTGATCCATGGAAACCCTTGCAGTCCACTCGAATCAGTAAAGCTCCATTGCCAGATCAATCCCAACCACTTGCCAAACCGGCGCGTAATTGAATTAGCGTCTGCCGCAATCATGTCATGCGGTGCAGCAACCCCGATACGATGGATAAATCGCCGCATGCGTGCCTGTTGCGATTGAAATGAATCTGCGCGAAAGCCCCTGGCGTTAGATGCACTCAAATGCTCAGCAAGTTCTTGCTGTGCTGCAAACCAGCATTCCCAATCCAGTGTTTTATAGATATTTCGATTGAGTCGGCTTTCCAGCAGATAAAGCCCCCTGCCCTGATGCCTGATTTGATAGTGAAGATATAACAGACATTGCCAGGGATGATTACCGAACACCGCAACAAAGTCCTCACCATAATGATGCTGCAACAAAGGCTCAAACAGGTCAGCCAGTTTACAACGCAGTTTTTTTTTCTGATCGAGCCAAAAGAATTTGCAATCATCAAGCCGGCTCAAATACAGTTTGTCGCCCCAACGCATCGCCGTTGGTGATAACACGAATGGACTGGCAGATTCTGGATTATAGATCGCGGCAAATACTGGAAACTCACTATCTCCGCGCAATTCAGCCAGATCAATGACCTTAGTTGTAATGTTCATGATCCTCGGCCACGCTACGATAGGGCAAAGAAACTCTTCCGCTATTAGGCCCCTTGATAAATTGAAGTGAAAACGAGCGTTTACCACTTTGCCAGGTATTGATGCGTAAACTTGCGTGCGGATTACCGCGTTTTTCTGTCAGGAAATAGTGGCGAATCAGAAACACGATCTGGCCCTGTTTTCGAGCCTGCTGGCTGACGAATGCCATGTCGCCCGTACTGAACTTCAGGGGCGCATCGATGATGATACGTTTGAAAGTATCTTCGAGAAATATCGGCCGTAATTCCTTGACCGGGTTTGCAGAGCAAATAAAAAAAAGCCGCTGCAGGTCAACCCCGTGACTAATCCAGCTGGATGCAAATATACCGAGTCCATGATGGTGATAGATCCAGACACTCAAGGGGATCTGCTGTTTCAGTAACTGCAATGGAATTAAACGACCATTCATTCCAGGTGGAATACCCCATTCGATCAGATCACCCGGTTTGACCCTGGCAAAACACTCATCGAGAGCATCGATACCCGACAGTAATTCCTGCGATTGATGGGAAAGATCATTCTTAAGCGAGCGCGCAGATTGAAGCTGTTGCTGTAACGAGACGTCGGTAAATTGTGCAGGGAGTGAGGCCATGGAATTATCGCGTGCTCAAACCTTGCGAATAATGCCAACCAGCTTGCCGAGAATCTCCAGCTGCCGGGCGGGTACCACGCGAATCGAATGCTCAGGATTTGAAGGCAGTAACTGGGCTTTGTCACCCTCCAGCCTGATTCGCTTCAGCGTGATTTCATCTTCGATTCGTAACGCCAGGATATCGCCCTTATTAGCCTCCTGCTGACGTTTTATCATCGCGATATCACCATCAGCGATCGAATCTCCCGACATACTGTCGCCGACAACGCGAATGCCAAGAATGTCGCCCCCACCAAAATAGTCATGGGTTACTGAAAACGATTCTCGTGTTTCATCGAAAACAGGTAATGGCGCACCGGCCGGTATCCTCGCGACCAGATCGAAATCCTGGGATCTCGTATCCATTTCTTCAGGCAACATATAATCCGAAACACGCTGTGAACGCTGCCGTATGAAGCCCTTTTTTTCCAGCGCCTTGAGATGAAAGCGCGCGGTGGTGTGTTGAAAGCCGAAATGACTGGCTATTTCACGCAATGATGGAAACGGTCGCCCCTGTTTCAGCGCCTGTCGGGTATAGTCGTAAACTGCCTGCTGAATGTCCGTGAGTGATTGCATCGGGCAAATATAATATATAACGCTGTTGTATGCAACAGTGTTATATAATTGTGTAGAATACCATACTCATATGCGACCCGATCTACCCGAAACCTATTACCTCGACAATGTGCTCACCCTGTTTGCGCATGTCACCCGGGTATATGCAGACCTGCTCGAAGGGCAGCAACTCGAGTTCCTGCAGGACTTCGCAGCGTTAAGCATGGATGCCAGGAAACTTTGCATCCGACTGCTCAATCGAGGCCCGGACTGGTATCGTGCCAGCAAGTTGAGTTACCCCGAAATCGAATCGCTAGATGCAGCGATCGAAGAACTTTCCGCACAGGGTTTTCTGGAGGTAAATGGTGAAATAGATCATCCAACCCTGTTGTCACTTTATACGATGCCAGAATTATGCACATTCCTGGACGACGCATCGGGCCTGAAAAAGCTGAGGCGGGCTGAGCTCGAGCAGGCGTTACTGGAACGTGATGATGAAGAATTCTATGCAGCGCTAAACAACAGCGATAGCCTGTTGCGGATACTTCACGGCGACGAGTACCTGATCTGCCAAATGCTTTTCTTCGGCAACTTGAACCAGTCGATGACTGATTTCGTGTTGCGCGACCTGGGCCTCTATCAATTCGAAAGCTATAACATCGACCCCGAGCACCGACCTTACCGCAGCACGCTCGATATCCAGCAACACTGGCTCCTCTACCAGCTTCAAACCCTGTTCGAGCTAAGCGATATTTCCGACTCGTCAGTATTGAACCAATTGACAGCCATGATTCCGAACGATATCAAATCACCCTCACCTGCATACCGCAAGAGTGAACGATTGCGCTACCAGATCGCCCGTCAACTGGAGCGCATCGGTGAGTTAGCGACGGCAATTGAGCAATACAGTCAATGCCTGTTACCCCCGAGCCGCGAACGTATCACCCGCATCTACGATCAACTGGGACAACACCGGGAAGCGCTGGATTTGTGCGCACAAATAATCGAGGAGCCAATCAACGACGAGGAAAGCCAGTTTGCGAACCTGTTTGCCAGTCGCCTGATAAAACGCCATGGCTTCGATCGACCGGCCGGTGTTGAAAGTCAGCATAAGCGTTATCAACCCGAAATTATCGACCTCGAACTCGAGCATCATGACTCGGTTGAAATCACAGTGGCCGAATTTTATGACCTGCAGGATGATGCCAACAGTTGCTACTATGTCGAGAACAACCTTTTCAACGGCGTGTTGGGCCTGGTGATCTGGGAGGTAATGTTTGCACCGCTACCCGGCGCTTTTTACAATCCGTTTCAGTATCGTCCCGCCGATTTCTACGAGCACGATTTCTATGTCAGGCGTAGCGATTTAATGGCGCAAAGCTGGGAACCGATCAACAGTAATGAAGACATCTGGCGGGTGGTCTCGGCTCGTTGGCAGCAAAAACAGGGCTTAATGAATCCCCTGGTAAACTGGCAGTACCTAGACCTGGACCTTATCGAACTCGCACTCGAACGTATCGACTACCGCCACTGGCGCGCGGTGTTCAGCCGCATCCTTTGCGACCTGAGCAACAATCGCAGCGGCTTCCCGGATCTCGTCCATTTCCCACCAGGTGGTGGTTATTGCCTGGTTGAGGTCAAGGGACCGGGCGACACTCTGCAAAAGAACCAGCAGCGCTGGATGCAATATTTTCACGAACACGGAATCCCGCACTGCCTGGCCCGGGTGACATGGCAGACGCGTTGAAAATCGGAATCCGCGAACTGGTTGAGTTCTGCTGTCGCGACGGTGATCTTGGCTACCACGGTGGACCCGGGATCAGGGCGCTGGATGGGATGCAGACTCATCAGAAAATTCAACGGCGTTACCAGGCCGATGCTGAATCCGAGGTTTCTGTAAAACTTGTAACACGGATCGATGATCACGATATCGAGCTCGGTGGCAGGATCGATCTCTTGTTTGCCGGCGATTCGCCGCCACGAATCGAGGAAATTAAAACAGTCTATTCGCAGGTTACAGGTAATGAAGATGATGCGGTGCACTGGGCACAGCTCAAATGCTACGGTGCCTGCTATGCACGTGAACATGAGCTTGACGAAGTCAACCTCTGCCTCAATCTGGTTACCCTGTTTTCGCTCAGGGAACAGCGTTACACGAAAGTTTTCTCACGTGCTGAACTCGACACATTTGTTAACCAGACCCTGGAACATTACTTGCACTGGTATCAACTGGTGGCAGCACAACGAGAAATCACGCGTCAACAGGCTCAGGCACTCAAGTTCCCCTTTGCCAATTTTCGTAACCAGCAGCGCGGATTTGCCGCCGAGGTCTATCGCGCAATTCAGAATCAACAGCGCCTGATCGTCGAAGCGCCAACTGGATCCGGCAAAACCATCAGCACCCTGTTTCCCGCGCTCAAGGCGATTGGTGAAGACCAGTGCGACCAGGTCATATACCTGTCGGCCAAGGTTTCCGGGCAGCAGCAGGCGGTAGCAGCGGTCGAGTTGATTAAAACCGATATTTCCTACCTCGTAATCCAGGCCAAGGCCCGCAGCTGTCCCTGTAATTTCGATGAGAATGAAATTGATGACGAAGGTCGCTGCCAACGTTGCCTCGGCTTTTTCGAGCGCTTACCCGCCGCCCGGGAGCAACTGTTTCTACAGCGTAAACTTAATGTTAGCCAACTCCAGCAAACCGCCGCCGAGTTCAGGCTGTGCCCATTCGAACTGGCGCTGCAAATGTTGCCCTGGATCGATGTCGTTATCTGCGACTTTAACTATGTTTTCGATCCGCTGGTGCAGCTGGGATACTTCAGGACGGATCAGCGGCGCAAGCTATTACTGATCGATGAACTGCACAACCTGGTCGATCGTGCACGCGGTATGTACTCGGCAAGCCTTACCCGCGCGCAAATCAAGAAGGCGCTAGCGGCCGACAACAGCCGCCAGATATCAACAGCACTCAAATCGATGCAACAGGCGTTCGACCGGGAACTGCGCAGCCTGGATGAAGATGAATCGATTTCCAGTCAAATGCCGGCGGATCTGCTGCGCGCAAGTCAGCGCTTCAGCGAAAAACTCGGTTTCGACATTTTCTCCAACAAACACATTGCCAGCGAAACCCTGGAATTCTCAAAATCGATTTTTCGTTTTCAGAATATCGGTCAGCTGTATGACATTCACCATCGAACCATTGGCTATAAACCACTGAAGCAACGTGAAATGAAACTTTTGTGCCTGAATGCATTCGAGTACCTGCAACAGTGTTATCCAATGTTTCACGCGGTTTGCGGGTTTTCCGCAACCCTGACCCCAACAACCTATTTTCAGCGGGCCCTCGGACTCGATAATGACTGCAAGAGCCTGGTGCTCGAATCGTCGTTTCCTGCAGAGAATCTCGGTGTTTGTATTGGCAGCTATATCGATACCCGTTACCGTGAGCGCGAAAGCTACATCGATATTATTTGCGAATCGATCGAGCGCTGTTACCGAGCGCACCCGGGCAACTACCTGGTTTTCTTTTCGGCGTACTATTTCATGCAGCAGGTTCACGACCGCTTTAACGCGCTCTACCCCGAAACCAGCACCCTGTTGCAAAAGCGCGAGTTCGATGAATCCGCGCAGCGACAATTCCTGTCACAATTTTTCGACGCCGAAGGGCAGCTCGGCTTTGCCATCATGGGCGGGCGCTTCGCCGAGGGTATCGACTACCGGGGTGACGCACTGATAGGCGCTATCGTTGTCGGCGTCGGTTTGCCGCAGGCCAGCAGTGAGCAACAGTTGATCCAGCAGGATTTCGATGCGCTACAGCTTGATGGATTCGATTATGCGTTCCGATTCCCGGGCCTGATCCGGGTCAAGCAAAGTGCGGGACGGGTAATCCGCGGAGATCAGGATCAAGGCATCGTGGTATTACTCGATCGGCGTTTTCAGCAGCCGGGCTATGCGCGCCATTTGCCGGCCCACTGGCATCCCACCTATTGCAACAATCCGGAATCACTGGAACAATCCCTGCTGGCGTTCTGGGAAAACCTGGAGGACAAAAATGCCGCAGATTGATATTCAGATAGCGGACATTACCAAACTTGATGTCGATGCGATTGTCAACGCGGCCAATTCCAGCCTCGTCGATGGGGCCGGAGTGTGCGGCGCGATCCACCAGGCGGCCGGACCCGGCTTACTCGCTGAATGCCAGACCCTGGGTGGCTGTGATACCGGGGATGCAAAGATAACCGCGGGTTACGATTTACCGGCCCGGCACGTTATCCACGCGGTCGGGCCCGTATGGCAGGGTGGCGGTCACAATGAAGCCGAGTTACTTGCAAGCTGTTATCGCAACAGTATCCTGCTTGCCGAGCAACATGGGCTCGAGAGTATCGCCTTCCCGGCAATCTCCTGCGGCATATACGGTTACCCGATCGAGCAGGCCGCGATTATTGCGATCGAATCCACGCTCAAGGCGCTACACCAGTGTGAGCATGTCGAGCTTGCGATCTTTGCCTGCTTTTCTGAAGATATCGAAGCGGCGTTAATCCAGGTCGCCTCGCACCACGCGTTGTAGCTCTAGATCTCCATTTTCTTGTAAACGCTATCGAGCTTGTCGCGCATGGTTTGATCGCGGTCGACCCGCGTGCCAACCCGCAGCGAACTGCTACAGCGCGGCGCGCCCATTTCGTGCATTTTTTCATGGCACTGCTTGACCGCAGCCATGACCTTGTCCCACTCACCCTCGACATTGGTGCCATAGGAATGCATTTCATGATTCAAACCCGCGGCCTCAAAGATTCGCTGGCACTCAACCACGTACTCCGAAACCGAGACCCCGACACCCATCGGCACCACGCAAATATCAACCAAAACGTTCATCGGATCACCTCCCCAAAAACCCCGTGATAATACACCATTCCCTGCATCATTAAGCTACTTGCTTACGATCCTTCGATCGCTATCTCAGGAGGTATGCTCATATTCAAGTCATTCCCGCGCAAGCGGGAATCTCGAGAGCATGGCGTCGTTACAAGATCCCGGCGGTCCGACGTATCGGATAACCCCTGCGGGGTTTCCGGGATGACGGCTAAAGCCGTCACTTTTGCGGAGTATATCCCTCGAGATAGCTTGTAGCTTGCAAGGTTGCAGAAGAAAAGACTTCTCCCAAATAATTGAACCATCGTAGCGTAGCGGTTAGTTGGATCTCAACTCACAGGCTGAGACAGATGGATTACTGGTAGCCGGTGAGTTCCATGTAGCCGACGCCGGCGGGGTTGCCCTGGTCGTCTTCGACCAGTACCACGCCCTCCCAGTAGGGAATACTCGTACCCATCCATTGCTGGTCATAGAGTGGGCGGATGCGCCAGCTACGTTTCTGCTTGACCAGGGACAGTCGCCATTCCAGCGGCAAATCTCGAGTCTGGTTGGTTCCGGTTTCGATAGCGCTGGTGCGGATCGAGGTTAGATCGATTCCACCGCGATCGAGCAAGCGAGTTGCTCCTTGCGGGGTGATCCAGTTGCCGCTGAGCCAGTGGTCGCCATCATCATGTCGCAACTGGTAAACCATGAGCTTGTGACCATCGTTCAAATGCAGCGAGAACCAGTCCCAACCCTGCTGATTTTCGGCCAACGCCTGTGAACTCCACTCGCGATCGAGCCAACCCTGCCCGCTCAGGTCGGTCTTGTCGGATCCCTGCCTTACCAATCCGGTTACCCGAATGTGCGGCTGGCTGTAGTAATAACTGGCCTGTCCCTGCGCGGATTTCTGGCTATAACCATTGATACCGTTTGCCACCAGCGGGCCGGTGGCCTCGAGCGCCAGGTTTATCTCGCGCTCGCCAATGGTAAACCTGAGTTCGGCCGGGAATAGCGCCGCGCCGTTGGAGCGCCACTGCCAGTCATCCATCCAGGCATTGAAGTAACCGTCACGGCTGATGCGGGTAACCCCGGCCTGGCCAATTCCGCCGCGCGCGAAACGTTGCGCGTGGAAATGGCCGTCGGGTGTTGTGATGGCAGCATGCGCCATCCAGATCTGGTTACTCTGCCAGCCGGCAGCAGCCTGTTCGGGACTCAATGCCTGGCGAAACAGGGTCCACTGCAGACCCCAGTGACGGCCCTCGTGGTCGCTAAGGTTCGCAGTCAAATACCACCATTCGATACGATAATCCGGGTGTGCACGATGATCTCGCGGGAACTCCAGTGCCTTGCCGGGTGTCACCTGCGCAAAGCCAAGCCCCTGGTCACGCAGATCTCCAAGCACGTCCTGGGCCTCGGCCGCAAGGCCAAGCAGCACTGCACAAATCAGGGTTAACAGTCGCGTCAAACCGTCTCTCCGAGTTGCGCCAGCGCCTGCGGCATCTGGCGTCGCCACTGAAAAGAGATCGATAGCAATGTCACCGCACAGATCAGGAAAACCACCACGGCAAGCTGTAAGGCCGGTCCAATCTCCCAAACCAGCGGCATACTCCAGCCAAAACTGATGATGTTGAGCTTATGAATCAAGATCCAGCTCAACAATGCACCCAGCGGAATCGACAGCAGCCAGACAATCGAGCAAAAAACCAGTAACGGCGTGGCAACCAGTAAAAGCTGTTCCGACTGGCGCAACCCAAGCGCGCGCCATTGCGCAAACTGTGGCATGCGCTCATGTAAAATTGCGAGCAACGAGGCCAGCAGTGCAATGGCGGCAACAATCATGGTCAATAAATTCATCGCCGCGGTTATCGCGAAGGTGCGGTCAAAGATGCCTATTGAAAGTCGGCGAATTTGCGCCTGTGAAATCCAGTCGCCCGGTTGCGCACCCAGTGCCTTCAGGCTTGCCTCGGCTTGCTGCATTGCGTTCTTGTTTTGGGGGTTTAACCACAGCGCAATGCCGCGCGAGTAATGATGACTCCAGTTACTCGCGACCACATGATCGGGCAGATAGAATTGGAAGTAGGGATTACCGTAGTCATAGAAAACGCCGACCACTTCAAAATCCCGCAAGCCCTTGTCGGTTGGTAATGCAATGCTTTCGCCAATTTCTACCCCGGCAAGAAAATGCACCTGCTCGTTAACCAATACCTTTCCCGGTTGTTCGCGCCAGGTTTTAAGGGCTGATGCGGTGGATTCACCCTGCCATCGTGACAATGGAAACACGATGCTGTCGGGTGCCACTGGATTGGTCCCTCGGATCAAGGTCGGCCGACCACCCCAACGAATGCTGACACCAATTCGATGGTTGCTGTCGGCGAGCCAGGACGCATTAATTTCATTCATTTCGAACTGTTGGTAGTCGAGATTTGTGGCACGCAGGTAGATATCGGCGCTCTGACGTACTTCTAACCAACCGACAAAGGCGCCGCGGAAACTGTCTACCAGGCTACCCACACCGAGATTCGCGGTTAATGCCAGCAACAGCGCCATCATTGCACTACGTAACGCCGGCAGCTGGGACCAACCATCACTTATCATCCAGCGCCCCAGCAGATATCGCTGCGGTAACAAGGAGCCAACCAGGCTTAAGGCCTGAGCCAGCAAAAACGGCAGTATAAAGGCCGCGGCAAACAGGATCATGCCGAGCACCACGAAACCCTGGGTAACGGTCTCAATCTGTGCATAGGCTATCCAGGCCAGGCAGGCCAGTAGCAGGGCCGCGAACGCAAGGCGACGACGCGCGGTGGTTTCATCCGCGAGCATCACGTCGGTACTACCCGCCTCGAAACTGGAACGCTGCAGCTGCCGGTAAAGCGGCCAGGCGAGCGCCCAGAGGAGACCGATCAGGGTGATACTCCATGCCTGCAACAGCGTCCACGGGCTAAGCCCAAGCTCGGCGCCCACCGTAGCATCGTAGAGACTCTGCAGGCTGGCGCCGAGCCCGGGCAACAGTACCTGGGCCAGGGCCACCCCGAGCACGAAACCAAGTGCAGTTCCAATCAGGCTCCACACCAGCGTCTCGAGCAGGATCGCGGCCAGCAAATGCCTCAGATCACAACCCATCAGGCGAAGGTCCAGCAGTGTGGCACGACGGTACCAAAGAGAAAAACGCACCGCGTTGAATACGATAAAAAGCCCCACCGCAAATGACAACAGGCTCATCGCGGTCAGGTGACTGTGCAGGCTCGTGGTCAGTTCCTGCAAATCCAGGTGTTGCTGATTTTCGATTAACTCGAGGCTACCCGGCAGGCTCGCTGCAAGCCGCGCATATTCTGCCGGCGTAATTTCACCGACGCCGAGATAGCTGAAACGGTTCGAGCCTGACAGGGACATCGCTGCCCCGATATCGACCAGTACACGGCGACCCTGCTGCTCGCGGGCCTGGATCAATGCGGTCGGCAACTTACGACCATCGCGCAACTCAAGCTGCGTGCCCTCTTCGAGATCGAGTTCAGCGGCAAGCACGGCGGGCACCCAGGCGCGATAAGGCGGTTGCACGAACTCGAGCCAGGTTCTGGAGAAATCCTGTGTTGACTGCTCGCCATCAAATACCGTTTCGGGTAGAGCCAGCAAATCGGTCGCAATAATGCTAATCGACACCCCGGCCGTGGTACTGACTTCGAGTTCAATAACTGGAATGACCTGGCGAAAACCGGCACGGCGCAACTCGATATAGGTTGCCTGGTCGATACCTTCGTCACGACGACTGCGGATCCAGTGACTTGCCTGCGCGCCGAGTAAACTCTGTGCCTGTTGATAACTCGCCTCGGCATGCTGGTTGATGATTTGCACCGCCGACCACAGACCCACACCGGCGACCAGGCCGATCGTCAGGAACAACGTTTGCCAGGGATGCCGCCAGTAGTGGCTCAGCAACGCCTTCAATATCCAGTAAAACCCGGTATTCACCCGGTTTCTGCCAGCTTGCCGTTATGCAGCCAAACGCGCCGATCCATAAACCCTGCCATTGCCTGGCTATGGGTCACCATTAACAGGCTGCTACCGGCCTGCTTGACCAGGTCACTAAACAATCCCATCACTTCGAGGCTGGAACTTTCGTCAAGATTGCCGGTAGGCTCATCGGCTAGCACCAGCTGCGGCTTGTGCAACAGTGACCGGGCGATGGCCACACGCTGCTGTTGACCTCGCGACAACTGGTGCGGATACTTATCGAGCTGGCCAGCCAAACCCAGGCGGTCGATCAATTCCGTTTCATAATGGCTGTCGAAGCGTTGGCAAAGTGCCGCCTGAAAACGAATATTATCCAGAATCGATAACGTGGGGATCAGGTGGAACTGCTGAAACACGAGACTCATCTGGGACCGCCGCAGCTCGGCCAGGATTGATTCACGCTCCGAGTGGATCCGATATCCGGCAAAGTTGATCTCACCACTGTCCGGCCGGTCGAGTCCCGCGATCAAATGCAGCAGCGTAGACTTACCGCTACCGCTCTCACCGAGCAAGGCCACCGATGAAGCCGCGCTCATGTCAAACTCGAGCTGATGCAGAACATCCTGCCTGACCTCGGCATAATGATATGACTTGCACAGGTTTTTGATTGAAAGCATGGCAAAGATGCTAACCGAAATTATCAGCACACAATACCTAATATTACGTTTTCGGACGGCTGATGGATTTGCAACCGGATTCAAGTAAACTTGGCCTGCACACTGGGGGTATCCATGACAGCGATATGCGACATCAAAGATCTGCAGAAACTGGCGCGCAGGCGCGTACCGCGCATGTTTTACGAGTATGCCGATTCAGGTTCGTGGACCGAGTCGACTTATCGATCCAATGAAACCGACTTCCAGGATATCAAGCTGCGGCAACGGGTCGCCGTGGACATTACCGATCGCTCGGTAAAAACCGAGATGATAGGGCAAGCAGTCTCCATGCCGGTGGCACTGGCACCGGTCGGTTTGACCGGCATGCAACATCCGGATGGCGAGATCAAGGCGGCGCGCGCCGCGGAGAAATTCGGCGTACCGTTTACCCTGTCAACCATGAGTATCTGTTCCATTGAAGACGTCGCCGAACACACCAGCAAGCCCTTCTGGTTTCAACTCTACGTCATGAAGGACCGCGATTTTATCGGGCGTTTAATCGATCGCGCCAGGGATGCCGGCTGCAGTGCACTGATGCTGACGCTAGACCTGCAAATCCTTGGCCAGCGGCACAAAGACATTCGCAATGGATTAAGCGCGCCACCCTCGCCCACACTTAATGCCGCGCTGCAAATCATCAGCCGCCCACGCTGGTGCCTGAACATGCTCACAACCCGGCGCCATTCTTTCGGGAACATCGTCGGCCACGCCAAGGGCGTCGGCGACCTGTCTTCACTGTCGTCGTGGACCGCCGAGCAGTTTGACCCGAAGCTTTCCTGGCAGGATATCGACTGGATCAAGGAACGCTGGGGCGGGAAACTGATCATCAAGGGCATCCTCGATCCAGAAGATGCGCGCATGGCGGCCAAGGCCGGTGCGGACGCGATCATCGTCTCCAACCATGGCGGTCGTCAACTTGACGGTGCGCGTTCCTCGATCAGCGCGCTGCCCGAAATCGTCGACGCGGTTGGCAATGACATCGAAGTTCATTTCGACGGTGGTATTCGCTCGGGACAGGACGTACTCAAGGCAATCTGCCTGGGCGCCAAAAGCACTTATATCGGACGGGCCTTCATTTACGGCCTCGGCGCCAGGGGCGAAGCCGGCGTCGACCAGGCACTCGACATCATCTACCGAGAACTGGACACCACCATGGCCCTGTGCGGCGAACGCCTCCTGCAAAACCTCGGCCACCACAACCTCCTCAACCCCCCAACCTAACCGTAAAACTGGACCACTGCATTTATCTCAAAAATCTGTATCCGCAGGTGTCTCGGAAGATCACGCAAAAAAGTCGCTCCCAACCGGCGCAAGCGCCGGTTGGTCCATCCATGGAATCGCTTGAAGCCCGATGCGTCGGACCGCGGCATCCATGCCTCACTACACTTTTTTGCGTGATCTTCCGAGGCACCTGCTCAATCAGTGGCTTTAGAATCGACGCTCCGGGAATCTCCTAAAGAATGCAGATGACCGCATGAAATTTGGAAGGCAACCGATGAAGGCCCTTGCGACGTAAAGACCGGGTGCCGAAAAAGCTGAAAATTTAGAGGGTCAGGCCGCATGGACGCGGCCTGTGGCGAGTCGAGACAGGGACGTCGAGTCTCGCCTTGCCCTTTAAATTTTCAGCTTTTTCGGGAAGCCGCAGGCCACCCGGTCAGTCGCAAGGGCCTTCATCGGTTGCCTTTGATTGTGTTGGGTGCCGGGCCTGGATGGGATGACGGGTTATTGCGGTTCGCGGGCGCGGAGGTCTATGCGGCGGACTTTGCCGGTGGTGGTCATGGGCAGGCTGTCGATGAACTCGACCTCGCGTGGGTACTCGTGTGCGGAGAGACGTTCACGTACCGACTGCTGAATTTCGTGGGCGAGTTCCGGGGTCGCATCGTGACCCGGGCTGAGTACGACGAAGGCTTTGACAATTTGACCTCGCAACTCATCCGGCTTGCCGATCACTGCTGCCTGCAACACAGCCGGATGCTTTAACAATGAGTCTTCGATTTCTCCGGGCCCGATACGATAGCCGGCGCTGCTGATAACATCATCCTTGCGCCCGACAAACCACAGAAATCCGTCGGCGTCGCGGTATCCAACGTCACCGGTGCGAAACCAGTTCGCTGTTATCTTGTCCTGCGTAGCCTGCTCATTGTTCCAGTATCCCAAAAACATGACGGGATCGTCGCACCAGGCGGCCAGCTCACCTTCCTCGCCATCGGGCATGATACTACCATCATCATCGATCACGTCGACGCGGTGACCGGGATAGGGTTTTCCCATCGAGCCTGGCCTGGGCGGCATGATGGCCGAGCAATTCCCGACGATGTAATTAAACTCGGTCTGACCCCACATTTCATTTATCGTCACCCCAAGGGCATCGCGTCCCCAGTGAATCAACTCTTCGCCGACCTGTTCACCGGCACTCATGATCGCGCGTAGCTTCAGGTTATAACTCGATTTAAGATCAGGCAGCACACGCAGCATTTTCAGCGCCGTTGGGGGAATAAAAGTATTAGTTACCGCATAGTCGCCCATTAGCTTGCAAACCCGCTCGGCATCGAAGCCGCCAGCTTCAAAAGCCACAATCGGCATGCCGTAGTTCAGCGCGGGCAACAATGCGTCCCAGAGGCCACCGGTCCAGGCCCAGTCTGCCGGCGTCCAGAATACGTCACCCGCTTGCGGGAAAAAGTTTTGCGACATTTCAAATCCGGTGAAATTCCCGAGTACGGCGCGATGCGCTACCAACGCGCCCTTGGGGGGACCCGTGGTTCCCGAGGTATATATCAGGCAGGCCGGGTCGTCGGCATGGGTTTGAACCATTTCAAACTGGTCCGAGCCTTTTTCCAGCAAGGCCCAGAACTCATCTTGCGAGGCACCGCAGCGACAACCAATCACTGTTTGCAGATCGGATAATTCCGGTTGAAGAGTTTTGACATCGTCGTAGCGGCTGGCGTGCACAATGGCAGCCCGGGCACCGCTATCTCGCAAGCGATACTCAAGCGACTCGGGACCGAACAGGATTGCCAACGGCAAAGATACCGCCCCAAGTTTGTGGATCGCGAGATGCGCAATAATGGTTTCGATGGTTTGCGGCAACACGATTGCGACTCGATCACCCTGGGTAACACCGATCGCACGGAGTGCGTTAGCGAACCGATCTGAATAACTTTTTAAATCGGCAAAACTGTAGTTCCCGCGCTGGCCATCGGCATTCTCATAGTAGACAGCAACCTGTTGAGCCCGCTGTTGATGACGTTCACAAACCTGGTAAGCAACGTTGAGTTTTTCCGGAATTGACCAGCGGAAATTGCTTCGAATGGCATCAAAATCAGTGGCCGAAGGGTCGATTAAGCGCATTCATGTGGTAAAAGTTAAAAAATTCATAATACCCCAACAACATGCCAATCGCAGTTGTGAAAACCGGATATCGGGGCTATAAGCTAGGATTATTTTATGAATTTATATTAAAGCACTGATAATAATGTAGAATTTTCCCTCCATTCTGCTAAAAATAATCTGATAGAAGCGCTTATTGCGGTAGGTATTATGAATAATTACGAAGACTGGGCATTATTAGTTGCAAAAAAATTAAAAGGCGAAGCCGATTTAATTGCTGCAATCGAGAAAGACGAACTGGAAGATTCGGCCGCGACGGACGCGTTTGTGCGTGCCGTTCTGGACCCTTTCTTACCTGAAAATTACGGTGTTGGTTCGGGTCGAATTGTCGATGCTTTCGGTAACTGTTCGGATCACCTTGAAGTCATCGTTTACAACCGTGACTTCCCACGAATCGGTATGCGTGGCATCCAGGATGCTTACCTGTACGAATCGGTGCTCGCAACATTTTCAGTCAGAGCCAAATTTATTCGCAAAACATTCTTTGAATCACTCGACGCCTGCGCTTCGCTTGCCCAACTCGAAACCAACATGGACAAGACGGTGTTGATCAGGCTGGCCAAGAAGAACGGTTTAAAACCAGGCCCCAACAAGAAATTCGTTCACGAAGATCCGCTGCGCACCGCGCGTTTTGACCTGATTGGCAGACCTCCGGGATTCGTATTCGGTTTTAGCGGCATCAAGAACAGCTGCCGACAATTACAGGAAAATATCGAGCTTTGGATCGACCATCGACAAAATGATGGGATCACGACGCCAATGAAAGCCTTGCCCGCAGTAATCGCTACCCAGGGCTGTTTCGCCTGGCGTAATGCCGCTCCGCTGGCTTTGAGCAATCGCGAAATGCTGGGTATCGGTAACGACGAAGCACCGATCAGGCTAATCGTACTGCAACTGCTGTACCTGCTTAACAGACGCTTGCATATAACCGCCGACGGATATGGATTGAAACCAAACCTGAACGCGTATTTAAGCCAATTTGCAGGGCCGAAATTCGAAATCGGCGTCGGCAATGTTTACGAAATGGAAAACATGAAGTCCGCACGCGACACAATGCGTTTCGAGCTCGCCAAAGATCACACCCCGGTCTTAGCAGCGGCACTTGCTCCGAAGCCCGCAACACCGGAACCAGCGCCTGCTCCGAAAGAAGTGGCTCCAGTAAACGCAATCCCGGAACCACTGCCTGCTCCGAAAGAAGTGGCTCCAGTAAACAAGGATCCGGGAAAGGTAAAAGCCGTTCCAGCAGAAGAGTCCAGGGAATCATCTGCGCCGGCAGCGGTTTTTAACAAAACCTCACCGTCTGCGTCTGCGCCTGCTCCATCTACAGCGCAAGAGCCTACCCCGGAACCAGCGCCTGCAACGCAGTCGGGAGTCTTTGACAAGCCCTCACCGTTTGCGTCTGCACCCGTACCGCAAGCGAAGGAAGCAGAAGCGGAGCCACCTCGACCTGCAGCCAGAGTATCATCGCTGGGGTCAGCACCCATCCCACAGATGACAGTTTCAGAAACTGCAGCTGAGTCCAAACCTGCCCCGATGCCCACGACACCATTGGGATCGGCACCGATTCCTCCGATGTCAGAGCCAGAACCTGCGCCTAAGCCCGAACCCGCTCCAATGCCCTCAGCACCACTGGACTCGGCACCGATTCCGCCAAGCGAACCGAATGTCAACAAAGTGATTCCGTCCAAACCACCGGTTGATTTTGACCTCGGATCAGAGCCTGAAGTGCTCGAAGACAAGGTCCAGGCCGAAGAAGATGACTTCGAAAGCACGGTCATAATCCCGCCTAATGCCGGGGCGTCCAGTAACGTAGCCGCGAAAGATTCTACTAATGCTTTCATTGCGCGCGTTAAAGAGCAGTTATCTTCGGAGCCAGAGATCGAAAAAGAGCAGAAGTCTTTTTCATCGACGATCCCGCAGTAGCAAAGCTGTACTCCAGATATACCCTGGTCTTTCAACTACAGCTCTCACTGTATGTCGAACCCCCCTCGTGCTCGATTGTCAGCGAGAATATATTCCGCGACCGATAATAAAAAGACCCTCAAAAAATCCGACACAGGATTACAATACCAACAAAAATAGTTTCGACTGCCCCGATCGACTAAACTGATCGGTTCTGATATAAGTCAATGCGGTCAGGTATATAAAAATTTACCATTGTTACGAGTTATAACCGAAATCCAGAGAGGATGAAAAAATGAGAAAAATCTTGCTACTTACAGCGGCTGCCTTGCTCAGCGTAAATGCCGCCGCCGTTTTTGCCGGTGACGCTGCCGCAGGCAAAGGCAAATCCGCGACCTGCTCAGCCTGCCACGGCCCGAATGGAGTAAGCCCGAATGATATCTGGCCCAACCTTGCGGGGCAGAAAGAAGGCTACCTGATGGCTCAATTGAAAGCGTTTCGTGACGGCCAACGCGCTAACCCGATGATGGCGCCGATGGCTGCACCACTTTCTGACGCCGATATCGCCGACCTCGCTGCTTACTACGCAAGCCTGGGGCAGTAAACTTCACCAGCAATACTTCCACCAGGGCGCCCCATTATACGCCCTGGTGGAAAGACATATTGCTAACTCAACACCCCTCCCTCTGCTTTTTTTCAATTGCAGCTAAACAAATTCAGATAATCCCTACACAGAATACGGGATTTGACAATAATCAAGGAGTCCCGGATTTACCTCCAGATATACTGGCCTCACCATTTAACCACCAGGGTGAACGCCGTGATATCGCAGTCAAAGAAACATCTGAAAACCTACCTATCCTTTTTGCTGGCCATGTCGGTATTCGTGTCTCCGTATGCCTTTGCAAAAGCTGAGGGCGAAGCGGAAACCCGTTACGAGGGAGCCCCATCGGGTATCGATCCGTCCCTAACAGCGGACTTGATTGACTCGGAAGGACCCCCGATGACGATCGATGAATTCAAGGCAACCAAGCAGATCTTCTTCGAACGCTGTGCGGGTTGTCATGGTGTGTTACGCAAGGGCGCCACCGGTAAACCGCTGACCACAGATATAACACGTTCCCGCGGCAGTGTTTACCTTAAAACTTTTATTACCTATGGCTCGCCAGCGGGAATGCCCAACTGGGGCACTTCGGGCGAAATGAACGAAGCCGAGATCGATTTGATGGCGCGCTACCTGCAGCACGAACCACCCCAGCCACCTGAGTGGGGTATGGAGGAAATGCGCGGTAGCTGGAAACTGGTGGTTGCGCCGCAAGATCGTCCCAGCAAGAAGATGAATAATTATGATATTGATAATCTTTTTTCTGTCACCCTGCGTGACGCCGGGCAGGTGGCGTTGATAGACGGCAATAGCAAGAAAATCATTAACATTGTCGATACCGGGTACGCGGTTCACATTTCACGCATGTCCGCTTCGGGCCGTTACCTGTTCGTCGTCGGCCGCGATGCCAGGATCAACCTGATTGATATGTGGATGGAAAACCCGGATACCGTTGCCGAAATCAAGATAGGCATGGAAGCACGCTCGGTAGAAACCTCCAAGTACAAGGGATATGAAGACAAGTACGCAATCGCCGGGGCTTACTGGCCACCGCAATACGTCATCATGGACGGTGATACGCTGGAACCGAAAACAATCGTCTCCACCCGTGGCATGACGACGGATACCAAGGAGTTCCACCCGGAACCCCGCGTCGCGGCGATCGTGGCATCACATGAACATCCGGAGTTTATCGTCAACGTCAAGGAAACCGGCAAGATCCTGCTCGTCAACTACGAGGATATCGAAAGTCTCACGGTGACTACCATTCCCGCCGCGCGCTTCCTGCACGATGGCGGCTGGGACAGCACTCACCGCTACTTTCTTACAGCGGCGAACAAGTCTGACAAGGTGGCAGTCGTGGACTCGAAAGAGCGACGACTCGTGGCTATGGTCGATGTTGACAAGATCCCCCACCCGGGACGCGGTGCCAACTTTGTGCACTCCAAGTTTGGTCCGGTCTGGTCAACCAGTGCGCTGGGTAATGACAAGATCACCCTGATCGGCACCGATCCCGCGGGACACCCGGATAGCGCATGGAAGGTAGTCGAGGTGCTCAAGGGCCAGGGCGGCGGGTCATTGTTTATCAAGACTCACCCAAATTCCAAAAACCTGTATGTGGATACCCCGCTCAATCCCAGTGAAAAAATAAGCCAGTCGATTGCGGTGTTTAATATCGATAACCTGGGCAAGGGTTTCAAGGTGTTACCGATCGCCGAATGGGCCGATCTTGGCGAGGGACCGAAGCGCGTGGTACAGCCCGAGTACAACAAGGCGGGGGACGAAGTCTGGTTTTCGGTCTGGAGTGGTAAGGAACAGGAATCTGCGCTGGTTATCATCGATGACAAGACCCTTAAGTTGAAAAAGGTGATAAAAGACGAACGTCTGATTACACCAACCGGAAAATTCAACGTATACAACACGGTTTACGATGTTTATTAACCGGATTTAAAGGTGGGTGGGTCACAAGGATGTGCCCACCCGGGAGTGCCGCCGCTTGAAAACAACAGGAACCTGATTGGCAGCGGCGCCACTAAAATACGTCATAACAAACGCCAATAAGAGCCTGACGGGAGAATCCCGCCTGTTATCTCCACGATGACAAACCTGGCAAATAATTCCACTCCGTACCAAAATAGCCCCCAATCCAATTACACTGGGAAACCCCGTGAATCTCCGAGCCTGCTGATGTCGAAATTATTTGTTAACGGACTGCTTGTCCTGGTAATCGCAGGCACGTGGTCGAATACAAAGGCCCAGACCGAATCGCAGCTGTTTCAGCAACACTGTTCCGCATGCCATGGGTCAGAGCGACTCGGATTTACCGGCCCTGCCCTGTTACCCGGCAATCTCAAACGACTCAAGAAGGCACAGGCACAGGCCGCAATTACCGATGGCTTGCCGGCAACACAAATGCCCGCTTTCGGCCACCAGTTAAGTGCAGCAGAAATTAATTCGCTGGTCGATTATATCTATACACCGCCCGCCCGGACTCCGACCTGGGATGCAGCGGATATTCGAGCGAGTCACCGCATTTTAAATCCGGATTTACTCAAGCCTGAAGCCGCAGAGCTCGCACCGATATACCAGGCCGACCGGCTGAATTTATTTCTCGTAGTGGAAGCTGGCGATCACCACGTATCGGTGTTGGATGGCGACACCTTTGAGCGCCTGCATCGCTTCAAATCGCGGCATGCGTTGCATGGTGGCCCCAAGTACTCGTCCGATGGTCGCTATGTTTATTTCGCATCGCGCGATGGATGGATTACCAAGTTCGATATGTACCGCTTGCAAAAAGTTGCCGAAGTGCGCGCCGGCATTAATACCCGCAACGCGGCTGTCTCGGCGGATGATCGCTACGTGCTGGTGGGTAATTATCTGCCACACTCGCTGGTTGTGCTCGATGCGTTTGACCTGAGCCTGGTAAAAATTATTGCCGTGACCGATCGTAACCAGGAATTGACTTCACGCGTCAGCGCAGTCTATACAGCCGCACCGCGCAACAGTTTTATCGTCGCGCTCAAAGACTTCATGGAGGTCTGGGAGATCAGTTATCTTGATGATCCGCCGATGGTATATAACGGCTACGTGCACGATTATCGTAGCGGAGAGGGAATTGCCGAAGAGGGTCGGTTTCCGGTACGGCGTATCGTGCTCGATGACTACCTCGACGATTTCTTTTTCGACCAGAGTTATCAGCACTTGATCGGGGCGTCGCGTAGCGATCGTAAGGGGCAGGTTGTCAACCTGCTGGTAGGCCGCAAGATAGCCAGCATAGAGCTGGCCGGAATGCCGCATCTGGGATCGGGAATCAGCTGGCAGTACCAGGGCCGGCAGGTCATGGCCTCGCCTAATTTACGCACCGGCACGGTGAGTATCATCGACATGAATAATTGGCAGATTATCAAGCAGATAGATACGCTCGGGCCGGGTTTTTTCATGCGCAGCCACGAAGCTTCACGCTACGCCTGGGTCGATGTTTTCTTCGGCCCCAATAAGGATGCAGTGCACGTTATCGACAAGCAAAGCCTGGAAATCGTCAAGACACTGCGCCCGGTACCGGGTAAAACCTCGGCCCACGTGGAGTTCACCCGCGATGGCAAATACGCACTGTTAAGCATTTGGGACCGGGATGGCGCCGTGATCGTCTACGATGGCGAGACCCTCGAAGAGGTCAGGCGTATTCCCATGAACAAGCCGGTTGGCAAGTACAACGTATACAATAAGATCACTCGTTCAGAAGGGACCAGCCACTAATCTCATGCAATCATCCAGTATTATCGGGCATTGCGCCGCATGACCCTAGACGAGATCATCCCCTACCTGCCGCATTTTCAGGCGCTGCTCAATACCACGGCGACGCTGCTGCTGGCATCCGGTTATTACTTCATCCGTAGTGCCAGGCGTAACCTGCATCGCAACTGCATGGCAACTGCGCTGGTGATCTCGAGCGTGTTCATGGTTTCCTACCTGACCTATCACGCCCATGTCGGGTACATGCCGTTTGCGGGGCGGGGAATCATTCGGCCGTTTTATTTCACCCTGCTGGCATCGCACGTGATTCTGGCCGCGGTTATCGTGCCGCTGGTGTTAACCACGGTTTTTTTTGCCATTAAAGCTGACTTCAACAGGCATCCGCGCCTCGCGCGCTGGACCCTGCCATTGTGGTTTTACGTTTCTGTTTCCGGGGTCGTGATTTACCTCCTCGGGTTCCACGTTTACCCTCCCGAAATGTAACCCCGGAAAAACGATGCAATACGTTTATTACACCATTGCGGCAATTGTTCTTTATTTCTTATCCGACTGGATACTGGTCAAGATCGAGCAGAAACGCGGCAAGCAGTTTGAAAAACAGCGCTCGCTCGTGTTCCTGATCATTATCATGGTTCTGGCTGTGGGTACGTTCAAAGCGATCGAACTGCTGATAAATCCCTAGCCTTTCGATGATGCTAGGTTGCAAGATTGCTTGGCTTTGCGCAGGATCGTGTTAATTTAGCAACCTGCACGATAATCAAAGCCCTGTAATGCCCGAACCACAAGCTGCAACCGTAAGTCGCCGCCAGGCGATCGTCGCCTTTTCCCTGGGCACCCTTTTCTTTGGCTACGCCTTTGTCCAGCGCGTGTCGCCCAGTGTTATGACCAGCGAGTTAATGAGTGACTTTGCGGTGGGTGGCGCGGCGTTAGGCTCGCTGTCAGCGTTTTACTTTTATGCCTATGCATCGATTCAGCTCCCGGTGGGCATGCTGACCGATCATTTCGGACCACGCAAACTGATGAGCTTCGCGGCGGCATCATGCGCCCTCGCCTCGATCGGATTTGCATTCAGCGAATCGGTGCTCACCGCTTCCCTGGGCCGCGCCCTGATCGGTGGCACCGTCGCGTTTGGCTTTGTCGGTACGCTTGCCATTGCAGGGTACTGGTTCAAACCTGCGCAATACGCGCTGCTGGCAGGACTGTTGCAGACGGTGGGTATGAGCGGCGCTATTTTCGGGCAGGCGCCGTTACGCCAGATAGTCGAATCCCTGGGTTGGCGCGGCACAATCCTGGTGCTGGCACTGGTAGCGCTGGTAATCGCGGTATTGCTGTTCTGGCTGGTTCCGCTGCGCTCAAGCGAGCAAAAGCAACACCGCACCCAACATGGAATTTTGAAGGGGTTGAAGGCAGTGACCATAAACCCGCAAACCTGGGTCTGTTCGATAATCGGGTTTGGTATGGCGTCGACCATGCTCGCTTTCGGCGGCCTATGGGGCGTGCCCTGGTTAAATAATGTACACGGTTATACGACCACCGAAGCAGCCGCCGTAACCTCGATGCTGTTTGTCGGCTGGGCCATATTCTCACCCCTGTGTGGCTGGGCCTCGGACCGGATGGGACGCCGCAATATCATATTGCTGGTAGGTTCGATAACCGCCCTTGCTGCACTGACCACCCTGATTTTCTCTACCCCTGTTAACACGCCGTTACTGATGCTGCTGATCTTTATCATGGGTGCGGGTGGCAGCGCGATGACCGTATGTTTCGGCTCGGTCAAGGAGCTGAATGACGCCAACTACAGCAGTACCTCTCTTGGCCTGATGAATATGTGTATTGTCGGCTCCGGCGCCGTAATGCAGCCACTCATCGGCTGGCTGCTCGATCTAAACTGGAATGGTGAAATGCTGGATGGCGCTCGCGTTTACTCGGCCAGCAACTACACGGTGGCCCTTGGCAGTTTACTGGTGACGAACCTGACGGCTTTTTTCGCCGCATTGTTTTTACGCGAGACGCATTGCCGCCAGCTTGCCTAGCGATTCTCGATCCCGACAGCGCTAGTTATTTTCACCCCTGATCACAAAGCCCTGCCTGGCGTCGAAACTCACCAGCAGGATCTGGGCCGGATCGATGCTAACCTGTCGTTCAAAGCTGTGATTGAATCCCTCGACGCGTACGCTATCGTTCATCTGCAAGCTTAAGCGATGCGTTCCGGCGGGAATTTTAACGCTGTAAAACACATCGACCCCACCATCCTCGTACAGGCCCGGGGGTTGCAATGACGCACTGTAAAACGGCTGACCATCGAGCATGGCCTCGATCGTAACCGGGGAACGTTCGCGCTGACAGTCGTCAATTTTGCGCATGTTGGGCGCCAGCTGGTTCAATTCCTCCTGGCTCAGCATGCGACAGGGTTCGCGTAACTGGCCTGCATGGGCAAACGCAATCGTGATCTTGCCTTCGTCGTCTCCAATCAGGCGCACCGACGGCGCACTGGCAAAGTACCAGATCAGGCCCATGAACACGCTGTAGTTGATTCCCTGCAGCAGGAATCGCAATGGTTTGTTGGTCAGCTCTACCATCTGATAGTGTCCTCAGCCGGTTCCAGCGGTGTCGTTTTCGACGGCCTGATTGAGTTCGCGCAGGCGCCGACGAAACTCGACCAGATCCTGGTCGATTTCACGCTTGTCGGGCTCGGCAGCGCCGTGCAAACGTATACGGTCATGTTCGGCCCTGCCCCGCAGGCTCGGTTTACGCTCGCCGTCAAAGCGCATTTTGGTCCAGCGATTACCGAAGCGATAATAACAGTCATTGTGACGGCAGCCCGTCACCATGACGCCATCGGCACCATACTTGAGTGCATACTCAACCAGCGTCGGTGGCAACATGCCGCTGCAGATAAGCTTAATGCCGCGGGTATCGTCGCAATCCAGACGCTTGACGTTCAATCCATGTTCGCAGCCGAAAACGATAAGCTTCAGATCCCCTGTCATTGCGTCGATGGTTTCGCGGGTCACCCGGCGCATTTCGTCGACCGGTAGTTGCGGCATATCGATACCCGTTTTCAATTCACCGCGCGGCGTCCGAAACGGATTGGAGGCCGGGCAAGAGCCTGCACAAATGCCGCAGGCACCGCAAAGCTCGGGATTGACTACCACTTCATGCTCGTAGCGTGCACCATCGGTACGCGCCTGCACTGAAATCGCATCGAAGGGGCAATCATCGAAGCAAAGTCCACAACCGTTACAGTGATCGAGATCGACGACCGCCTTGGGACCATCTTTTTTTGGCAGCAGCCACGGCAACATCATCAACAGCAGGGTCACACTCGTTGTCAGAACCCAGACCTGCCCGCCCGGCCAGTATTCGAGCAACGGGTAAACATTCAGATAAAACCAGTCGATGTGAATTTCCCGGGGCACCACGGCCAGGTTGGCGGGCGCGTGACTCATCGCTGGTGCGTACAGGGACAATGCCAGCAGAGCGACAAAGGTTCCCGCCGCAAGTCCACGCGGCGGATTGATGTTGACATTCGACAGGCGAATGACATGCAGCCATAACATGAACAGCAATATTAGTGGCTGACCCAGCAGATGCAGAAACTCGATCAGAATAAAGAATCGATCGGTCATTCCTCCTGACACGAAATTGCGCGTCATCGCACCTGAAAAAATTGGCAGGGAATCCATTAACTGTGCCGAGCCGACCGCGACATACTGCGCCATTTCATCCCAGACCAGCCAGTAGCCGGTGATGCCAAGCGTCACCACCACCCACAGGTTGGGAACGCCGGTAACCCACGAAAACCAGCGAAACCCGCGGTAACGTCCCGACGCAAATTCCTTGAACATGTGTAACAGGACCGTGATGATCACCGCGTCCGAAGCATAGCGATGCAGGCTGCGCATAATGCCCGCCGCATACCATTGGTCATGGGTCATGTATTCCACCGAGGCATGCGCCCCGTTGATGCTGCCGTGAAACGGGATGAAAAGATAAATTCCGCTAACCAGGATTATCCAGAACAGGAAGAACGACAGGGTGCCGAGGTGGTACAACGGATTCCACTCGGTACCGAAGGAAATGTTGAACCACGACTCGAGCGCGAGATAAACTCGCTTTAGCGGATTGATTATCACCTAATCGAATTCTCACAATAATGAAAACCAGATCTAAAACCGTACCCGAATGGCGTTAAAGTCGATCTGATTAAAGTCAATTCGGCAGCTGCTAGTTTCTGGGCCAGCCGCGCACAACCACCGTACCGACAAAGAGAATGATCGTAGCACCGATCAGCATGCCGAGAAATAACGAATAGTCGAAGTAGTAACCGTCGCGCACCGGGTCATAGGTAGTACAAAAGAGTTTTATCTTGCTAACCAGGTTAGCCAGCAGCGGTTTTTCAGGTGCCTTACGACCGAGGACGAGCTCAATCAATGGAGCAACCAGCAGCGGGGTATCAAACACCTGCCCATAGACCTGCCGGTAGACCCTGCCCTCGGCGTCGATAACGGTTGCCTGGATCAAATGGTCGAAGCCATTTGATGAAGGGTAGTAGAGGAATCCCAGGTCCTGAGAAAGGGCCTTGATCGTTTTCGGATCGGCACTCAACAGCTTCCAGCCCTGGTCACTGATACCCTGCTTGGCACCGAAGTAGCGCATCGTGTCGGGAGTATCGACCGCGGTATCAAAACCGACCACGGCCACTGCAAAACTGTCATCACCAAGCGCTGCCCGCGCCTTTTGTACAATCTTCGACAGGTGACGCGTCGTCATCGGGCAAATCTGGTAGCAGCTGGTATATACCATGCTTAGCACCAGGGGTTTGCCACGCAACTGTCCGAGTGTCAGGACCTCGCCATTTGTATCGTTAAACCGGTAATCACCAACCTGGGTACCGAGCGCAGCCTGACTGGTGGCAAGTGCCTGGTCATAGTCAAAGACCGGGGCCGCTCCCGAGAGACCATCGCTGGTCGGGGTCGGTTGCGAAACGGCGTAGCTAGCCGACGGCAGCATTATATGCAGTAGAAAACCACATATCAGCACCTTTAATCGCATACGAAACTCAGCCGCGCCGAAACCTAACCGAGCAACCAGACGTCGAGCACTGCGCCGACCAGCAACGATACCAGCTGCAGCAGCGATGCAAAAAAACTCTTCATCGCGACGCGCGGGGACGGGTCCTTGAGCATCAGCCAGTTGTGATAGATAAAATAGCCTCCACCACCCAGCGCCGCTAACAGGTAGATCCAGCTCATCCCATAGAAGAACGGCAAGATAGCAATGGCAACCAGCATCAACGTGTTGATCAACACCACTTCGGCACAACGGCGGTTACCGATAATGACCGGCAGCATCGGCACTCCGGTTCGAGCGTAATCCTTGCTTTTGGCGATTGCAAGGCTCCAGAAATGGGAAGGCGTCCAGAAAAACAGCACTAGTGCAAGCATGATCGGCACCGGACTCAAGTTCGGATCAACCACGGCCGCGCCCGCGAGTACCGCGAAACTGCCCGATGCGCCACCGATAACAATGTTGGTCCAGGAACGGCGCTTCAGCCATACGGTGTAGACGATTGCATAGAAAAACGCGCCGAGAAAAATATAAATTGCGGCCGGCAGGTTCAGCACAAGTGCAGCAGAGCCGACTCCGGCGACGAGCAACAGCAGGATAATCGCCAGCCACATGGGGCCTCTATGGAAGTACCCGGTAACGAAAGGTCGGTTGCAGGTACGCGGCACCCGGCGATCGAGATCGACTTCAAAGTACTGGTTGAAGGCGCCCGCGCTGCCGGCCGATATCAATATCGCAAACGCAAGCACCAGCATCTCGAGCACATTGGGTTGCGGACCTGGTGTTATGACCATCGCCACCAGCGCGGTCAGCATCATGATGACGCCGATTCTCAGTTTGAGAACATTGGATATCTGGCTGAACAGCTCGCTACGGGCCGCCGTTGACCTGCCCGACGACCTGAGATCGCCGTCACGCGGGGCCATTCCATTGGCCCCTAATGAATTCAGCATCGCCATTAGCTCAGTGGCCAGACCGAGGCCAGGTAATCCCAGTTAATAAAGTAATAGACGACGAAGCAAACCAGCAACGCCAGCGCCAGGGCGAATGTTCCCGGCGCTTCGAAACCGGCGGAACCGTGTTCTTCAACCGCGAGTTTCGGTGCCATCTGCAGCCGTTCGGGCTGAGTGATATTGTAGGCTGAAGGCGCCAGCGGAAAGCCGAAACCCTGCAGCAACCCGGCAGATTCATCGAGCTTTTTGCCGAACAGCAGCGAACCCACGGTGACCAGCAGGTACATCGCACCACCGAGAATCCCGAGCACGCCACCGATACCGGCCACCGCCATCATCGTGTACGCCGTGCCCGGATATTCGAAGGCCAGCACCGCACCGGTGAAATCCATATCCCAGTGACGTCGGGAAACTCCGAGGGTACCGGCGCCCAGCATGAACAGGATCATCAGGGTCATCCCCGCCGAGAAGACATAGGGCTGCCATTTGGCGACCCAGGGCAGGAACAATGCGCGACGGAACAGCAGCGGAATCAAAAGGTAAGTCAGCGCCATGAAGGTGAGCGTGGTCCCCACCGCAACGGTAGCGTGGAAGTGAGCCGGTACGTAGATAGTGTTGTGAATGATGATGTTGATCTGTTCGGTACCCATGACCACGCCGGTGATGCCACCGATGAAGCCGAAGATAATCAGCGCGAAGAAAAAGCCTGAAAAAACCGGGTTGCCCCAGGGCGCCTTACGCAACCACTCGAACATGCCCTTGGTATAGCCCTTGGCACGTTGCGCCACCTCCATCGAGCCTGGCACGGTGAGGCCATGTATCATGCTTGCCAGCACCGCCAGGTACATCGCGTAGCTGGTATTGAACACTTTCCATTCAGAACTGATGCCCGGATCGACCAGGATATGATGCGCGCTGGCCAGTTGCAGGAACAGGATGTACAGCAGAAACGCGGAGCGACTCACTTTT
>CAXMSP010000085.1:0-8067 GCA_964196225.1 uncultured Gammaproteobacteria bacterium
TTTTATTCAGGTTGGCCGCGACTCAAGGTAATACCAATGCGCAAGGATTTCTTGGCTGGATGTGTCTGAAGGGCCTGGGCACCCAGCAGGATAAGAATAAAGCGATTCGTTGGTTTTTAAGATCCGCAGAACAAAATAATTCAACTGCACAAATTGGATTGGGTATCAGCTTCATGAATGATGACGCGGGCTCATTTCCTGACCTGATTAGTAGCTACTACTGGTTCAGGTTGGCCAAGATAAATGGGGGCCGAAATTCTGATACCTGGCTAGATTACTTGACCGAGTGCATGAGTAAAAGTCAGATCGATCAGGCGGAGAAGCGGGTAAGCGATTGGTCGGCTGAGCAGTCAGAAAAATCAGAATAGTGGTAGGGATTCAAATCGGATTCACATTTTTTTATTGAAATCAATGCTATATTGAGCGATATTAATGCAAATTCAATCTTGAGGAGTAAGCTGCTTAAATGAGTGAGCACCCCCCCGATCAATTAATTAATCAAATTTTCAATGGAACAATTGCTGCACCATCTAAATCAGTATTGGCAGCCCGTGATCGAGTATTTCGCGTTCGACACTGCGCTGCTATCCGAGCCGAACATGATTGTCCGGCTGGTGGTACAGTTGTTCCTGCTGCTTTGTTCCGCCTTTTTTTCAAGTTCTGAAACCGCCCTTTTTTCCCTCTCCCGACTAGATCTCCAACAGCTTCGCCGGGAGCAAGATCCCCGCTCCGAAACCATCCACGAGCTGCTCGATCAACCCAGAAAGCTGATAATTTCGATATTGAGCGGCAATGAGCTGGTCAACATTGCTGCCGCTGTAAATATGGCGTCAATTTTGATTACGCTATACCAGCCGGACAAGGTGGTGATGATCAATCTGCTGGTGATGGTGCCGCTATTGCTGCTTTTCGGTGAGGTCACACCAAAAACCATAGCGGTATCAAATCCGGTTAGATACAGCACCCGCATCGTCGCCATACCCCTTGCCCTGTGGATAAACCTGATCGCGCCGATACGTTGGGTAATTCGAGGCACCGCGGACTGGATCACGACACGGATCGTTGGTGAAATTAAAACCGCAGATAATATTTTACAGGTTGATGAATTCCTGACCCTGGTAGAACAGGTGTCAGAAGAAGGTGGCCTGGATGCCACTGAGCGCGCGTTAATCTATAACTTGCTGGAGGCCAACGAAACCGAAATTGTCGAAGTAATGACACCGAGAACACAAATGGCATTTCTCAATGTCGAAATGACCGTTCCGGAGATTATTGAAAAATTCATTTCCTATCGCCATCCACGGGTTCCGGTTTTTAAAACCCATAGAGACAATATTGTCGGATTTGTGCATGCCGAGGATATATTACGCCTGGTGCTCGATGACGTGAATCTGTCTGAACTCCACCATGAAGATATTATGCATCCCCCCGTTGTTGTGCCATTAACTAAAAAAGTCGATGAGATGTTTGATTTCTTCCAGGTAAACAAGGTGCGTGCGGCAGCCTGCCTCAATGAATTTGGCGGGGTGGAAGGATTTATCACCATGCGCGGAGTGTTGAATTTTATTTTTGGTGACGTCAGTGGCGGCTCGAAGGCAACCGCCGGATATTATGCAGAAAAGGACTACAACATTTACGAAGTGCCCGGTGATATGAAATTAAACGACTTTGATAACCTGACCAACTTTGGAATTGAAGATCCACGGATGACAACAATCGCAGGTTTTGCATTTCGCCTGCTCGACCGATTGCCGCGTGAAGGAGACCAGGTGGAGAGCGAAGACATCATTATCCAGATTCTGGAAATGGACGATCATCGAATTTCCCGGGTGCGGGTTGCCAAGGGGGTTGATGAAGAAGACTTCAACCGCGGAGAGGGTGTTATCCAGGCTGAAGAAGAAGTCGATCCCCAGGCACAGGATCGTGAAGAGATCGATGACACTCCAGAAGATATCGATGATTCAATGGAGTATGAACCGGAAGAAGTGGCTGACCTGGTGGAGAAAGCGTGATGACCATACTGATGATTGTTGTTGGAATCATAATCTTGCTGTTGGTCAAGGGCTTCTTCTCCGGCTCGGAAATCGCATTGGTAAATTCGGACAAGGTAAAGTTGACCGCCAGGGCAAACCAGGGCCACCGTGGCGCTAAAGAAGTTCTCAAATTATATAAATCTCCAGACATTATGCTGGGTACTACCCTGGTAGGCACCAATATCGCTACCGTGGCACTCACCACCCTGGTAACTGTTTTATTTATAGAGCTGTTTGGCGTAGGTGGAGATTTTTATGCGTTTCTGATATTTACCCCGATCCTGTTGATCCTGGGCGAGATCGTCCCCAAGAGTATTTTTCAGCAAAAGTCTGATGTAGTCGCTCCGATTGCCATCTTCCCCTTAAAAATATTTTCGATAGTTTTTTACCCGATTATTATTGTTTTTTCACGTATTGCCCGACTTTTCGCGAGGCTGCTGGGCGGCGGGAAAGTTGAACAAAACCTGTTTATGACCCGCGAGCAAATTCGTTCGGTGGTTGAGATGTCCGAAAGAACATCTTCGGTAGATGCCTTCGACCGTGGTCGAATTCGCCGGGTAATACGATTCAGTGACACAACCGTCGGCGAAGCGATGATCCCAATATCCGAAGTGACGGCTATTGATCATAATCGCGGGATTTTGAGAGCCATTGCGACGGTCCGGCGAAAGGGATATAACCGCTTGCCTGTGTATAAAGGAAATATCAGCAATATCATAGGTATCGCGACGTTGACCACCTGGGATTTAATGGAAGATTCAACCGCCCAGAAAAAACTCGACGATTTGATCAAGCCTGCGCAATATGTATTGCAATTACAGACTATCGATGAACTGCTCCCGATTTTGCGCCAGCGGGAAGATCACATGGCAGTTGTGGTCGATGAGTATGGTTCAGCGACTGGCATTATAACCATGGAAGATATTGTCGAAGAAGTTGTCGGCGATATCGATGTCGGTTACGATTTCGAGGAGTACCTGCCTCGCAGGAAAAAAGTATTCGAGACACTTGACGACAATTCTTACCTGGTCGACTCACGACTATCCGTTTCTGAAGTAAATGACCTGCTGGACATACATCTGAACACCAAGGTTTCTTACACAATAGGTGGTCTGATAATGAATCAGCTCGGCCACATTCCGGATTACGGCGAAAGCATGACCGAACAGGGCTATAAATTCAGCGTACATAAACGCACTGACAAGGCAATCGTAAAGCTAAAAATAGAATCGGTATAACCGATTCTCGGGCCCCCACTCCCGAAGGCTGGCTCATAATCCATTGGTAGGAGGTTCACCCACAGGGCACTTCGCAAGTCCTCCCGGGCCTTTATGCCCTTGGGTGCACCAATCCCTTACTTTGATTCATTGAAAAACCCTGGTCTGAGAGTAATTTCGTTTGATATTAAATACAATTTTGCTCTCAGACCTACCTTCGCGCTGCTAAGATGTCGCTCGATGGCCTCCAGACCCCTACGAAAAATCCGATCGATATTTAGCCTTGCTGTCGTGAAGCACACGCTGCGTTGGAGCGGGCGTTTAGTGCTGCTTCTGGTGGTGATAGATATTGCTTACCTGGTCGTAATATGGCCGGATTGGGAGAAGTACACGAAGGGATCGGTGCAACGTTCCAGCTTTATCCGTAATTACGAACTCGAGCAGCGCCGTTACACGGATTGGCCAAAACTTCGTTGGAACCCGGTCTCGATCGGGAAGATTCCGAAACACATGATCCGGGCCGCGATCGCCGCCGAGGATTCACGCTTTTATCAACACGAGGGTGTCGATTTCGATGCGCTTAAGGAGGCGATGGAATACAACCTGTCAGAGCAGCGCATGGCCTACGGCGCCAGCACCATTTCGCAACAGACAGTCAAAAATATCTTCCTGAGCCCATCAAGAAACCCGCTGCGTAAATGGCATGAGTTCTTGCTGACGCTTGGCATGGAAAGAAACCTTACCAAGAAACGTATCCTTGAACATTACCTGAACCTTGCGGAATTCGGCAAGGGCATTTACGGCGTTGAGGCCGCGGCAAGATACTACTGGGGTATTCCCGCATACAGACTCACGAGTCGACAGGCGATAGAGCTTGCGGCGACACTTCCCTCTCCTGTTAAAAACAATCCCCGGACACGCACAAAATCGTTTCAAAAACGCGTGAAAAGGATTCGTCGTTATTTTCGTCCATAGGGTAAACAATATTAAAATGGGCTGTACCGATTGATCTTGATTGACCCGGTCGATTAAAGGCATGGGGCAGAGAGTAATTTTCTCTAAAATCAATTTCCTGCTAACCCGGACTTTTCTTGTGACCATCTCTATGCGAATATTCCGCGCAACTGTTCATTTTGATGTTTTATTTATCTAAATCCATTTTGTTACAGATATCTAATCCTCATGTGCCAGTTAGCCGGTTCGTCTTGATCCGATCCGAAACGCTAAACCATTAACCAAGCGAGCATCCAGCATGGCCACTCTTCAATGTATTACCCCGGTCGACGGCAGTGTTTATGTCGAACGTCAGACTGCCAGCGCCGAAGAAATCCAGAATGCCCTGGCCGATTCCGTAGCGGCGCAGAAATTATGGAAAAACATGGCCGTAAGCGAACGCCAGGCCCTGTGTAGCAAAGCGGTTGATGCCTTTGTCGGGCACACGGCAGAAATTGCCGAAGAACTAACCTGGCAGATGGGTCGACCCATTTCACAGACACCCGGTGAAATCGGTGGCTTCGAAGAACGTGCGCGTCACATGATCGAGATAGCGGACTCCGCCCTGGCAGATCTGCACCCCGCCCCGAAAGACGGATTTACGCGTTACATAAAACGTGAGCCCCTGGGCGTGGTATTCATAATCGCACCCTGGAATTTTCCGTACCTGACCTCGGTTAACGCGATTATGCCGGCCTTGTTAGCGGGCAATACCGTGATCCTCAAGCACTCGGCACAAACGCCACTGTGTGCCGAACGACTGCAGCAGGCTTTTACCGAGGCCGGTCTGCCGGAGGGTGTGTTTCAGCATTTATACCTGACCCACAGCGATACCGAAGCCGTCATTCAATCGCCCATGATCGACTACGTCGCTTTTACCGGGTCGGTCCCGGGCGGTGAAATGGTCGAACGGGTTGCGGCCGGCCGGTTTATCGGGGTCGGCCTCGAACTCGGCGGCAAGGACCCGGCCTACGTGCGCAAGGACACCAATATGCAGCATGCGATCGAGACGGTAACCGATGGCGCCATGTTCAATTCAGGGCAGTCCTGTTGTGGTATCGAGCGCGTCTATGTTGATGAAGCGGTATTCAACGAGTTTGTCGAAGGCGTCGTCGCCCTGGTTCGCAGTTACAGGCTTGGACGCCCCGACGATACCGACACCAACCTCGGACCGCTGGTCAAGGCCAGTGCCGCCGAATTCGTGCAGGGACAAATCGACGAGGCGATTGCCGCCGGCGCCACCGCGCTGATTGATCCAGGCCTGTTTGAGGCTGACCAGGAAGGCACCCCCTACCTCGCCCCGCAGGTATTGATCGATGTCGATCACTCGATGCGCGTGATGACCGAGGAAAGCTTCGGTCCGGTGATCGGCATCATGTCGGTCAGCGGTGACGAGGAAGCCATTCGACTCATGAACGATAGCGAGTTCGGTTTAACCGCGGCCATATTTACCCAGGATGAAAACGCGGCGATCGATATCGGCAACCAGGTTCAAACCGGCACCTGGTTCATGAATCGTTGTGATTATCTCGACCCGGCACTGGCCTGGACCGGGATTAAAAATTCCGGGCGTGGCTGCACCCTCTCTACGGTTGGCTTTGAAAACCTGACCCGTCCCAAGTCATATCATTTGAAAAAGGTTTGAAAATAAGGGACAGGGCAGGTTTTTCTAATACGCTTCATCATGACTTCAACCCGTAATAATTATGCGAGCGATGACCACGGCTGGGCGGAACTCCTGCCCGGGCGCCAGGCCCGTCCGCCGCTGCAAGGTGTCCACCGGGAACCCTGGGTCGTTATCGGTGCAGGATTGACCGGCCTGGCTTGTGCGCGCCGATTGGCCGAGTTGCATCCGCAACAGAATATTATGCTGCTGGATGCACGACGCGTGGCCCAGGGAGCTTCGGGACGCAATTCCGGCTTTGTCGTTGCAACCAGCCAGTTCCCGGGGCGGCTCGACAAGGCACAGCTTGAAAACTGTCGCCGCATCAATCGCATCAACCAGGCCGGGCTGGAACTGTTGAGTGCGCAGATCGAGCATAACGCTATCGAATGCCAGTGGCGCCGCGAGGGCTTTATTCATACCGCTGTCGACCGAAGGGCGATGCAGGAGTATGAAAACTTCCTGCACTACCTGGATGCCCTGCAGGTCGAGCATGAAACGCTTGATAAAGCGGTTTTACATGAGCGGCTGGGAACCAGTCTTTACCAGGCCGGTATTCATATCGCTGATGGCGCCCTGGTTCAGCCGGCCGCCCTGGTTTACGGGCTTGCCGATTCCTTACCTTCGAACGTCATGCTGTTTGAACAAAGTCCGGTGCTTGAGATCGAAGACGGAAAGCCACTGACCCTGCAGCTTGCAAACGCACAGGTCAAGGCCGACAAGCTCATCCTGGCCACGAATTACGAGGCGCCTGCACTGGGCTTCCTGCGCCCCTATATCGTCGGCAGCACGCTCGCAGGCAGTTTCACGCGCAAGCTAACCGGGCCGGAACTCGCAAGCCTTGGCAGCCTGACAGAATGGGGCGCTATTTCTCTGCATAGCGGCGGTGCCACATTACGCCTGACCAGCGATCATCGCATCAGTATTCGCAACACGGCCGAGTATCACGGTTCTGTCCTGCTGTCGGATAAAGAGCTGACGCAACGCCAGGCGACCCACCGCGCCGCATTCGAGAAACGCTTTCCGCAGCTGGCAAACGTTGCGTTCGAATACGCGTGGTCAGGTGTCGAGGGCATATCTCGCAACGGCACCAGTTTTTTCGGTCGACAACGCGAAAATATTTACCTGGCGGGTGGTTACAATGGTTCCGGGGTCAGTCGCGGAACGGCTTTTGGCACGGCCATCGCCGATTACGCCAGCGGCGAAACTTCGCAAACGGTAAGCGACTGTCTGGCGTCCGCCCCTGGCACCATGATGCCACCCCGCCCCCTGCTCGATATCGCGGCATTCTTTACCGTCCGTTCGCGCTTCAAGGGCGTTGGCCTCGACCGCTGACAGAACCTGACAAGGTTATAGAACTGGCTTCAGATCGGGGATTATTGGCAGGTCCAGTCGATTATCTGCGCGAAAATATCCGCCCGGTTTTTTGCCTGACCGAACCCCAGCCAGCCTGCAGTTTTTTCTTTGGTGAGAACCTCGTGGCCGAGCTGAAAATAGATTCAATATTTGCAATGGCTTTTTCATCCCGTGGATCGACTTCGCCATCAACTTCGACGATGTTACGCAGGAACCCTAGTATCTCCTGCGACATCAGCTTGAAGTTACAGTCCGGGTTCTCGCTGGCAAATTCAGCCATGGTCCGGGCCAACTCCTTGATAGAAAGCCCGCCAAGGGTTGACTCAATGTACTTTATTCCGGCAGCCGCGAATTTCGGATCATAACCCCACTCCTTGACGAAGTAGTCGTGGATTCGCTGGCGTTTCGATTCATCGGCAGACTCCTCGACATCAGCTACCTTCAGCGCCAGTGGCACCAGCAAATCGAACAGCCCGAGCGCCAGAACGTCCAGCGGTGTATTGATAAAATTGGGGATTACGGTCACGCGGCTCGCCGAGGCTTTTTTTAGATGGCGAGTGATGCCATACCAGGCGCCCCCGGTAACCACTCCGGCAGCAATCACCCAGCCGACCGGGGTAACCGCGGTGCCGATGCCGATCGCCGCCAGAAACCCGGTCGGGGCAAAAAAGGTTGATGCCACGACCGAAGATTTCGCCACCACGGCAGCCGTTGTAGCCACGCCGGCTACGTCCCAGGCCTGGACCACCGTATTCTTGACCTTCAGCGCGGTATAGGCGTCCTCACCAATCGCCAGCTTCGCCTT
>CAXMSP010000086.1:0-37279 GCA_964196225.1 uncultured Gammaproteobacteria bacterium
CATTTTCCAGTTACCTGCTATCAAGCTAGAACGCATGTTTGTTACCGGTTTTTTAAAGGCGGCAAAGATTACTCACCTCGGCCGAATAAATCAATCTGGAATTGGTGATTTGGCCTATTTTAGGGTCCTAATGGCAGATAGCCGCTAGTTTTCTGCGGCTTCCCTGACTGCTTGCGCCAGTATCTCGGCTATTTTTTCAACCTGCTTCTTCTGCTGCCCTTCGACCATGACACGAATCAGCGGTTCAGTGCCGGAAGCACGCAGCAATACCCTGCCCGAATCTGCCAGCGTGGCTTCTGCCGATCTAAGCGCATCCTGGACCATCGGAGAATTATCCAGGTCGAGCTTCTTCGAGATCGGTACATTAATCATGGTTTGCGGATAAATCTCCATTTCAGCACAGGCTTCGGTAAGCGTTTGTCCGCTGCTGACCAGTCCATCGAGAACTTGCAATGCGGCGATAATCCCGTCGCCGGTCGTGGTTTTATCCAGGCATATCAGGTGACCGGAAGACTCACCGCCCAGGTACCACCCGCGCTCAACCAGTTTCTCCAGCACGTAGCGATCGCCAACTGCTGCGCGCGCAAACGGAATATTCTGAGCCTTAAGCGCATGTTCACAGCCAAGATTGGTCATCAAGGTGCCAACCACACCGCCATCGAGTTTTCCGTTGACCAGTTTACTCTTGGCGATTATGTAGAGCAGTTGATCACCGTTTTTCACGTCACCGCGAGCGTCCATCATCATCACGCGATCACCGTCACCATCGAATGCGATTCCCATGTCGGCCTGATTTTCGAGCACGTGAGCGCGCATACTCTCAGGGTACAGTGCGCCCACTTCATGATTAATATTCAAGCCATTGGGGCTGGTACCTACCTCGATCACTTCCGCGCCCAACTCACGAAAAACCGCTGGTGCTATATGGTAGGTAGCGCCATTGGCACAGTCGACCACGAGTTTAAGACCACGCAAGGACTTGTGGAATGCAATCGAGCTCTTGCAAAACTCGATGTAACGGCCCCTGGCATCTTCCATTCGCGTCGCCTTGCCGATCTGCTCCGGTTCGACCATTACCAGTTCCTGGTCCAGCATGCTCTCGATCTCTTGCTCGGTCGCATCGGGCAGTTTGAAGCCATCACCATTGAAAAACTTTACCCCATCGTCATGGTATGGATTATGCGAAGCGCTGATGACGATCCCGGCGATCGCTCTTTGTGACTGGGTAATGTGGGCGATTGCCGGGGTAGGCATGGGGCCGAGCAACAGGACATCAAGTCCAGCGGCAGCCAGTCCGGCTTCGAGCGCGGACTCGAACATATATCCCGAAATCCGGGTATCTTTGCCGATGACGACCTGCCCCCGGGTGGATTGTGACAGGACCTTACCGGCAGCCCACCCGAGCTTCATGATGAAATCGACCGTCATTGGCGGCTGCCCAACCCGACCGCGAATACCGTCGGTTCCAAAGTATTTGCGACTCATGTTGCCACCTGCCCCAGGGCTCTAACCACCTTGATCGCGTCCAGGGTTTCGGCCACGTCATGCACGCGCAGGATATCAGCACCCAGCATCGCGGCTATTACTGCTGTCGACAAGCTGCCATAAAGCCGCTGATCGACCGGTTTGCCGATGATCTCACCGATCATGGCTTTGCGAGATAATCCAGCCAGCACAAGTACCCCCAGTTGTTTGAATTCGTCTAACGATTTTAACAGTAATAGATTATGCTCGATGCTCTTACCAAATCCAAATCCCGGATCGACAATAATCTGCTCCTGTGCGATACCGGCATCGAGTGCCGCGTCGATACGGTGTTTGAGGAAATCCTTTACTTCACTGACGACATCCGCGTAGACGGGGTTTTGCTGCATCGTCTGCGGTGATCCCTGCATATGCATGAGCACGACCGACACCCCCAAGTCCGCCGCTACCTGCAGTGAATCATCGAGCTGCAAGGCCCAAATGCTATTAATGATGGTTGCGCCTGCTGCTGCCGCAGCCTGCATGACACCGGACTTGTTGGTGTCAATTGAAATCGGAATCTCGGAAATCTCGCGGATCGCCTTGATCAACGGAATGGTGCGCGCGAGCTCTTCATCCAGATCCACCTGCTGTGAACCGGGTCGAGTGGACTCTCCACCAATATCAAGTATATCGACACCTTGCGCAATCAACGCCTGGGCATGCGCAAAAGCCTTTTCGGTAGTGTCGAATTTTCCGCCATCCGAGAAAGAATCGGGGGTTGTATTAACAACCCCCATAATCTTTAGATTACTGGATATTGACAGCAGCACAATCGAACCGGGCTATCTGAAGCCCGCGCCCCAGTTAGTGCAATTTGGCGGGATCTAGATCAGGATCTTCGCCAGTACTCGCTTTTCCGGTGGGTTCATCCGAGGTTGGAGGGGTTTCATCATCCGACCAGTCAGCGGGCGGACCCGGTTCCTTGCCTTCCATGATCGTGTCAATCTGGCCAGAATCGATGGTTTCATACTTCATCAGCGCATCAGCCATCAAGTGCAGCTTGTCCTCGTTCTGCTTGATGATATCGACTGCCCGCTGGTAATTGCGATCGATGATGGTGCGGATTTCGGAGTCGATCGCTTGCGCGGTTTCATCAGATAACGTCTTTTGCTTGCCATAGCTCTTACCGAGGAATACTTCACCCTCTTCTTCGCTATAAGTCAATGGACCCATGCGATCCGACAGCCCCCATTGGGTAACCATGTTTCGCGCAATGGTCGTCGCGCGTTCGATATCGTTGGAAGCTCCCGTAGTTACCGCGTCTTCGCCGAATATTTGCTCTTCAGCGACTCGACCGCCGAAAAGACTCGATAACTGACTTTCGAGCAGCCGTTTGCTGTAACTGTAGCGATCGTCTTCGGGAAGAAACATGGTTACGCCCAGCGCTCTTCCGCGCGGAATGATGCTGACTTTATATACCGGGTCGTGTTCAGGTACCAGGCGCCCGACGATCGCATGGCCTGCCTCGTGGTAAGCGGTGAGTTTCTTTTCTTCATCCTTCATGATCATCGACCTGCGTTCCGCACCCATCATGATCTTGTCCTTGGCGCGCTCGAATTCTGCCATCGTTACCAGCTTTTTGTTGCCACGTGCGGCAAATAGCGCGGCCTCGTTGACGAGGTTAGCCAGATCGGCGCCGGAAAAACCGGGGGTACCGCGTGCTATCACCATCGGATCGACATTCTCTGCCGATGGCACCTTGCGCATGTGGACCTTGAGGATAAGTGAGCGGCCACGCACATCCGGCAGGGGAACAACCACCTGGCGATCAAATCGGCCGGGTCGTAACAGGGCCGGATCAAGCACATCAGGGCGGTTGGTTGCGGCGATAACGATGACGCCTTCGTTGCCTTCAAATCCGTCCATTTCAACCAGTAACTGGTTCAGGGTTTGTTCGCGTTCATCATGCCCGCCACCCAGACCGGCACCACGATGCCGTCCGACCGCATCGATTTCATCGATGAATATAATACAGGGCGCATGCTTCTTGGCCTGCTCGAACATATCACGCACCCGGGAGGCACCGACACCGACGAACATTTCGACAAAATCGGAGCCGGAAATCGTGAAGAAGGGTACCTTCGCTTCACCCGCTATCGCCTTGGCCAGAAGTGTCTTACCGGTACCGGGTGCACCGACCATCAAGACTCCACTTGGTATCTTGCCGCCCAGTTTCTGGAACTTGGATGGATCACGCAGGAACTCGACCAGCTCGGCGACCTCTTCCTTGGCCTCGTCGACGCCTGCGACATCGTTAAAACTGATATTGATCTGGTCTTCACCCAGCAGACGCGCCTTGCTCTTGCCAAAGGACATCGCACCACGGCCACCGCCGCCGCCCTGCATCTGGCGCATGAAGAATATCCACAGGCCGATCAACACGACAAAGGGGAACCAGCTGATGAACATATGCCCCAGCAATGAGGGTGGTTCAGGTGGTTTACCCAAAATAGAGACATTGGAGCGCTCGAGGTCACCGATTAACGCACTATTATTGGTTTCCGGGCTATAGGTCGTGAACGGCGTGCCGGAGGTCATTTTGCCGGAAATGTTCTGCCCCTCGATGGTGACTTCGCTCACCTGGCCTTGCTTGACCTGGGTCAGGAAATCCGAATAGATCAGGCTCTGGGCGCTACCCGTGCGTTCGCCGAAACTGTGGAACACCGACAGCAACACTACTGCGATGACGACCCACAAAACTAAATTCTTGACTACATCGTTCACTATTACACCTGTATTGGCTTTTTTCTAATGCCTTATCCGATTCATTATTACTGCTATTACTAGCAGATACTAGCGTATTTTACGCACCCCGGCCTACCTAAGACCGCTACAAACGGCATAAATTTCATTTGACCGAGACCGCGAGGAATCGGGCTTGCGCAACTTTACCGACTTAAAACTCGAGCGAAACTGTGATACCAAATCTTCAAATCCCGCTCCCTGGAATAATTTGCTGACGAAAACACCGTCAGGCGTTAAAAATTCGCGCGCCAGATCGAACGCAAGTTCAGCCAGATGGATCGATTTTGGCTGGTCTACGCTGTCCATACCACTTAAATTGGGGGCCATATCCGATATTACAAGATCAAATCGGCGCTCATCAATTAATGTCAGTAATCTATCAAGCGTATCCTGTTCGGTGAAATCACCCTGCACTATCTCAACACCGGCAATGGGCTCCATGGGCAACAGGTCGATTGCGATGATCCTGCCCGTGTGTCCAACGATCTGGCTGGCATATTCGCTCCATCCACCCGGCGCCGCACCAAGATCGAGCACAAACTGGCCCGGTTTCAGGATCCGATCCTTGTGCTGGATTTGCTCCAGTTTGAAGACCGCACGCGAACGGTATCCCTGCTCACGCGCCTTCAATACGTATGCATCCCGATGATGCTCCTGCAACCAGCGTTTACTAGATTTTGATCGTGACATGGCCGGTAGAATGCTGTGGTAAGATGCGCGCTTTCGGGCTCAAGCTTTGCAGAATTATGGAATTAACCAGAGGACAGATCAAGCGCCTGCGCGCTGAAGGCCACCGGCTTAAATTAAAACCGGTTATTATCATAGGGCAAAAAGGCCTGACCGAGAACCTGCACCAGGAGGTGGACCTTGCGCTCGATCACCACGAATTGGTGAAGCTACGAATTCCCGCGCTGGACAAGCCGGGCAAGCGCGCGCTTGGCAAATCAATTTGTGAACAGCACAAGGCAGAGCTGGTCGAGAGTATTGGTAATGTCATTGTGATTTACCGGTGCAATAAAGACGTTAATCGTTTTGCGGTGGTGGTCGGCGCATAAGCTTACTTATACTCCACCCCTGCAATAGCATATTCCATCGTGCCGGCAGGCGCATCGACAACCACATCGTCTCCCTCTTCCTTGCCAATTAGCGCACGCGCTATCGGTGAGCTGATCGCGATTCGATTTTCGTTTATATCGGCTTCGATATCACCAACGATCTTGTAAGCGACCTCGGAATCAGTCTCCATATCGACGAGGGTCACGGTACATCCAAATACTACCCGACCACCTGGGTTCAGCTTGGTGATATCTATGATCTGTGCGTTGGACAATGCCGCTTCCAGTTCAGCGATACGTCCTTCGGTGAAACTCTGTTCCTCACGGGCGGCGTGATACTCGGCGTTTTCTTTCAGATCGCCATGCTCCCTGGCGGTTGCAATCGCTTCGATTACAGCCGGTCTTTTCACAGACTTAAGCTCCTTCAACTCCAACTTAAGCCTCTCCGCGCCGACAGCGGTAATCGGTATTTGATTCATTAATAAACGCCTAAATTAAAGATTGTAAGCAATATACTTCTTTTATTTCTCGGTGTGCCATCGCCATGCTGGTAGCTTTGCCCCCTGACATGGTGGTGGTATAGCATACCGAATGCATGAGCGCTTCCCGACGAATGGCATAGGAATCCGCTATTGCCGAGCGCCCTTCCGTAGTATTGACGATCAGCACAATTTCATCATTCTTGATCATATCGACAATGTGAGGACGCCCTTCCTTGACCTTGTTAACGTGCTGGCAGGCTACTCCACCCGCTCGAATCACCTTCGCGGTACCGCCGGTCGCAACCAGGTTGAATCCCTTTTCGTGCAACTCCCGTGCGAGTTCTACAATGGCTTTTTTATCGGTTTCGCGCACACTCAAGAATGCGGTGCCCGGGCTCGGAACCTTCCCTCCCGATGCCACCATCGCCTTGGCAAAAGCCTCCGCGAAACTGCGGCCGATACCCATAACCTCACCGGTGGATTTCATTTCCGGGCCCAGGATAGGATCAACTCCCGGGAACTTGGTGAACGGAAATACCGATTCCTTGACTGAAACAAAATCTGGCACCACCTGTGCGGTTCTGCCCTGTTGCACCAGGCTTTGCCCGACCATGCAGCGCGCGGCTACTTTTGCGAGCGCAACCCCGGTTGCTTTTGAAACGAATGGGACGGTGCGCGAGGCACGAGGATTAACCTCGAGGATATAAACTTCATCGCCCTTAATCGCAAACTGCGTATTCATCAATCCCACCACGTTGAGCGCCCTGGCCATGGTACCTACCTGTTCGCACATGCGTTGCTGAATTTCATCAGACAGCGTATAGGGCGGTAATGAGCATGCCGAATCACCCGAATGCACGCCGGCCTGTTCGATATGTTCCATCAACCCACCGATTAAAACATTCTCGCCATCGCAGATCGCATCGACATCAACTTCAACCGCTTCATCGAGAAAGCGATCCAGCAGTACCGGTGAGTCGCGGTTGACCTTGACTGCCTCTTTCATGTATCGAGCCAGGTCGTCCTGGTCGTATACGATTTCCATCGCCCTGCCGCCGAGGACATAAGATGGGCGCACTACCAGCGGAAAGCCTACCTTGTCTGCCAGGCGCGCAGAGGACTCAACATCAAATGCAATCTGGTTCGGCGGTTGCAACAATCCAAGGTCCTGGATCAATTTTTGAAATCTTTCGCGATCCTCGGCAAGATCGATCGAATCAGGGGTCGTACCTATGATCGGCACCCCGGCCGCCTCCAGCGCTCGCGCCAGGTTTAACGGTGTCTGGCCACCAAATTGAACGATAACGCCCTTCGGTTTCTCCAGCTCAATAATTTCAAGCACATCCTCGTAGGTCAGCGGCTCAAAGTAGAGCCGGTCCGAGGTATCATAATCGGTCGATACGGTCTCCGGATTACAGTTGATCATGATGGTTTCATAGCCATCCTCACGCATCGCCATTGCCGCGTGCACGCAACAATAATCAAACTCGATTCCCTGGCCGATCCGATTCGGGCCTCCTCCAAGTACGATGATCTTTTCTCGATCGCTGGGATCGGCCTCGCATTCTTCGTCATAACTCGAATAGAGGTAGGCCGTGCTCGATGCAAATTCTGCAGCACAGGTATCGACACGCTTGTAGACAGGCCGAATGTTCTGGGCACGGCGAAGCGCGGCGAAACTCAATTCATCGGTATCGAGTAATGTTGCCAGGCGTCGGTCAGAAAAACCCTTGCGCTTGAGCGCACGGATTTCCTCAGAACTCAAGTCATCCAGACTGCGTCCAGCGAGACCCTTCTCGATTTGCACCAGCTCTTCGATTTGCACCAGGAACCACGGATCTATCGCGGTTTGCTCAAATACATGCTCGAGGCTATAGCCCGAGCGAAAAGCGTCGGCCACATACCAGATCCGCTTCGCCCCGGGCAGGCGCAGTTCGGTGCGGTACAAATCCTCGAGGTCAGACGGGTCCTGATTCTGGTCGACAATTTCGTCGAGACCATGAACACCCGTTTCCAGTCCGCGCAGCGCTTTCTGGAAGGATTCCTGGAAGTTGCGACCAATTGCCATTACCTCGCCTACCGATTTCATCTGGGTAGAAAGCCGGTCGTCAGCCTGGGGGAATTTTTCAAAGGTAAAGCGCGGAATCTTGGTGACCACGTAGTCAATGCTGGGTTCAAACGATGCCGGGGTTACCCCACCGGTAATATCATTTTTTAACTCATCCAGCGTATAGCCAACCGCAAGTTTGGCTGCAATCTTGGCGATCGGGAAACCAGTGGCCTTGGAGGCCAGCGCCGACGAACGAGATACGCGGGGATTCATCTCGATGATGATCATTTCGCCGTTTTCAGGGTTGATCGCAAACTGCACATTGGAGCCCCCGGTTTCAACCCCAATCTTGCGCAAAACCGCGAGCGACGCGTTGCGCATGATCTGATACTCCTTGTCGGTAAGCGTTTGCGCCGGGGCAACCGTTATCGAATCGCCGGTATGTACGCCCATGGGATCAAGGTTCTCGATCGAGCAGATTATGATGCAGTTATCGTTTTTATCACGCACCACCTCCATCTCGTATTCTTTCCAGCCGAGAACCGAGACTTCGATCAAAACCTCGCTGGTTGGGGAAAGATCCAGTCCGCGTCGAATAATATCTTCGAATTCCTCGCGGTTATAGGCGATCCCGCCACCGCTGCCACCCATTGTGAAAGACGGCCGAATGATGATCGGGAAACCGATCTGGGCTTGACCCTGCCAGGCCTCTTCGAGGCTATGCGCAATAAAGGCCCTGGGGGTCTTCAATCCGATTTCGGTCATTGCCTGGCGAAACTGTTCGCGATCTTCGGCCATGTCGATCGCTTCGCGCGTAGCGCCGATCATTTGCACATCGTACTTTTGCAACACGCCCTCGCGCACCAGGTCAAGCGCACAATTGAGCGCGGTTTGACCGCCCATGGTCGGCAGCAAGGCCTGGGGACGTTCCCTGGCAATAATTTCCTCAACCACACGCCAGTTAATGGGTTCAATGTAGACCGCATCTGCACTATCTGGATCGGTCATGATGGTTGCGGGATTCGAATTAATCAGGATGACACGAAAGCCTTCCTCCTTGAGTGCCTTGCAGGCCTGGGCCCCGGAATAGTCGAACTCGCAAGCCTGTCCAATGACAATTGGACCGGCACCGATGATCAATATCGACTCTATATCCTGTCGTCTTGGCATCAGTTCGCCCCCGCGCCTGATTTGTGCGAGGCAATCAATTCGAAGAAACGATCAAACAACGGCGCGACATCATGTGGCCCGGGACTGGCTTCGGGGTGGCCCTGGAAACTGAAGGCTGCCTTGTCGGTGCGTTCGACGGCCTGCAGACTGCCATCAAACAGCGATCGATGCGTTGCCTTGAGAAACTCTGGCAGACTGGACTCATCGACTGCAAAACCATGATTCTGACTGGTAATCATTACCACCCCGGTTGACAGATCCTGTACCGGATGATTCGCCCCGTGGTGCCCGAACTTCATCTTGATTGTTTTAGCGCCGCTTGCCAGCGCGAGCAGCTGATGCCCCAGGCAAATGCCGAACACGGGTATATCGGTTTGCAGTATTTCGGTGATTGCCTCGATGGCGTAGTCGCAGGGTTCAGGGTCACCCGGCCCGTTGGACAGGAAAACGCCATCCGGCTTCATCGCCATGACCTCATCGGCCGGTGTTTTGGCTGACACAACGCTTACGCGCGCACCCCGATCGACCAGCATGCACAGGATATTCTTCTTGATCCCGTAGTCGTAGGCGACCACGTGATAGGGTGTATCGGAATTTTCACCATACCCTGCCTCGAGCGACCAGGTTGACTGCGTCCAGGAGTAGGTTTCGTTCGTCGTCACCACCTGGGCCAGATCACAACCTGCGAGACCGCCAAATTCCTGCGCCGCTTTGACTGCAACGTCATCTGAAATCTGATCGCCCGCCATTATGGCACCTGATTGGGCACCCTTGTCTCGCAGCAGACGTGTCAGTTTGCGGGTATCGATATCGGCGATCGCGACCACTCCTCGGGATTCAAGATAATTCTGCAGGCTGCCCTGGCTGCGCCAGTTACTTGCCAGTAAAGGAAGGTCGCGGATTATGAGTCCGCTCGCATGGATTTTGGTCGCTTCTTCGTCTTCGTCATTAACGCCGGTATTGCCGATATGAGGATAAGTCAGGGTGACGAGTTGCCGGCAATAGGATGGATCAGTCAGTATCTCCTGGTACCCGGTCATCGCGGTATTAAATACCACTTCGCCGGCCGATGTTCCATCAGCACCAATCGAATTGCCCTTAAAAAGGGTTCCATCTTGCAGGGCTAGTATTGCAGGTTTATGCACAAAATCTCCAGTTTCAAAAAAATGCGCGCGCGCAAAAACAGGAGGAACCAGAGGTTCGTCCCATCAAATAATTCACTAAGCATTAACACCGCGAGAGCAGCATCTTCTTGAACGCAAATTGTATGATGAATGTCGATATGAGTCTACGACTGGATCATTTTTTTGTTAAATTAGCTGACCTCAAAGCACTCCTTTTCAATAGATCGAGAATTGCCTGATGCTCCCAAGCTCAAACCACTTCGTGCGAGCCGTCGTTTACATCTTGCTTGCTATCCTGCTATTTGACCTGCAGGGTGTCATTATCAAGTTTCTGGGCGAGCGCTATCCGGTGCAGCAGCTGGCGGCATTTCGCAACGTATTCGGACTGATTCCGAGTATGCTGGTCCTGTTTCTGTCACGCGAGTGGCACGCCAGAGGCAGGCAACTGAAAATCAGGCAGTGGCGGCTTGGCCTGATACGCGGGTTATGTATTGCAGGCGCGCAATTCTGTTTTTACCTGTCGATAACCAAGATGGAACTGGCCACGGCATCGACCCTGACTTACATCAGCCCGGTATTGATAACAATGCTGTCAATACCGATTTTGAAACACCAGGTCGGGCTATGGCGATGGCTGGCCGTTTTCATTGGCTTTGTCGGCGTATTGATGATCATGGCTCCCGGTTCAGAAGTCTTCACCCCGTATAGCCTGTTGCCGATTGGTGCCTCGCTTGGATACTCACTGTCCACGGTTTGCGTCAGACTGTTTGATGAACAGGTCCCAACGGCACTGATTAACATGTATGCGTCTATCGGCGCGCTGCTCGGCGCGCTGGTAATAGTGGTCGCCACCACCGGTTATCTACAGGTTGAATCCGCGCAGGACTGGTTATTGCTGATAACGATGGGGTTTGTCGGCGGATTCGCGGTACTGGCCTTGATTAGCGCCTACCGTCTCACACGGCCGGCAAACCTTTCGCCTTATGAATACTTCGGCATTCCATTCGCGTTTGTATTGGGGTGGATATTTTTTGACGAAGCGCCCTTCGAAAAACTCATTCCGGGTGTTTTCCTGATTATCATGGGTGGCATGTTGATCGCGTGGCGCGAACGCAAGAAACGTATTGAAGCGGCACCGGTAATTACCGAATAGCGGGCAGTCAGGCCTGCTGTTGCATCCGCTCGCGCAACTGACTTTCGCAGTATTCGACCGAGATAAGCATTTGTTGTGCGTCGGCGAAGCGCATATACGGCTTTTTCTGCAACGCCTTGATTAAGACCTCGACTATACCCACTGGCAGGGTCAGGTGATTAAGATCGGGCTCGTCGGAAAGAATGTTGCGCTTTAGTTCTGGTAACGAGCTGCCGGAAAATGGCTGGTAACCTGTGAGCAAATGGTAAAGCGTAACCGCCAGCGAAAAAAGATCCGAGCGCCCGTCCAGTTTCTTACCCTCAAGCTGTTCGGGTGACATATAGGCGGGAGTACCGACTATTAAATTTTCAGTCAGGCGCACCTTAAGATCGCTGTATGCCGCGCCGAAATCGGTCAGGATATAGGTATCATTAACAATATCGTACATGATGTTTGCCGGCTTGATATCGCCATGTATCACCCCGCGACCATGTGCCACCGAGAGCGCACTCAGCATTGCTTTCGAGATGCGGATACACTCCCCCACCGTCAGGTACTCACGTTTGCGCAAGCGTAATGACATCGAGTAACCCGATATGTAGTCCATTGCGATATAAGCGCCATCACCCATCTTTTCCGCATCATGAATCTTGACGATATTGTCATGATCGAGCTGCGACACGATTACAGCCTCGTGCAACCAGTGTTCGATGCGATCCCGCTCAAGTTTCTCTTCCCTGCGAATCCGCATTACTTTGAGAGCAACCCTGTTTTGACTGCGCATATCGATAGCTTCGTACATTAACGCGGTAGAACCGGTGGCGATTTTCTTGATCAGGCGATAGTTACCGATCGACCGGAACTCGGGCTTCGGTTTTCGTATCGGTTTTTCCTGCTTTACCAGCCTGGCGCGCTGTTCCCGAATTTCCTCGATGCGAACCACGAAGTCACTCAGTCCGGGATCGTATTTTGACAGCCAGTGATACAGGTTCAATGCTCCGGCCCAGTGTTTGCTTGATTCAAGTAACATCCCTAGCTCATACGCAACTTCCAGCAAATCATCGCTATAGGGGCATTGCTTGAGCATCGTCAGGGCGGTTCTCAAATCACCCTTTTCAATGCGCGCACGAACGTCATTCAGGGCGATAGATTTTTGCTGAAGCAACACACTGGTTACAAAACCCCGGTAAAGATCGACGGCCCAGTAAATTGTGGACACCAGTAACATGACGAACGCGGGAAATGCTACCGGCAGGAATAACTGCAGGAATACTGCAAGTATTACTTCCAGCATTAATAATGCGAATAGAATCAGGATAACGGTCAGCATTGATGCCGCCGTGGTACGAGACCGCGTGTACTTTCGAACGTAAATCGCGAAGATAAGTCCGTAACCAAGGACCAGGCTCCACTGCGGCGCATACCGGATCGAGGTAGCCGTAACGAGTTCGCGAGCCGCCGGTTGTAATCCAATGATGTAGTGGAAAAAATCATACTCGAGCATCGACACGGTCGAAGTCAGGCTCAGCAAGTAAGTAAACGCCAGTAAAACTGACGTCAATCCAATTTGCCAGGCCCTGGATTTAAAACTAAATGCAGCCTGTCGGTGGTGATGATTTGAAATTACGGTCATGCGATAGATCGCAAATCGGCGCAAATATTGCCTATAGGCGACATTTTAGCGTAATCGGCTGGACATTCTCGCCAATTTTCACAATCATTGCGCCACATTTTCAGGTGCGTGGAAACACGAGAATCGGGAAACTCGCGAAAATCGAGTACTGCCCCCGCAACGGTAAAGAAGCTTGATCTGCTTCCAAGTCCGGAGACCGGCCTGAAAATGACTTAAACAAGACCAGAATTACGGGTGGTAATTCTCACAGCTTGCCGCGTTGCTTCAATTTCCCGTCGACTGTGCGTGTCTCTAGTTAAATGAGAACCACATGAAATCCTTAGGTTTAATTATGACTGGTGCCTGCGTGTTTGCACTGCCGCTCAGCAGTTTCGCCGACCTCGGACCCATCGTGATCACGCCAACCCGAACCGAGCAGGCACAGAATAATTCCAGCGCCACGGTCTATGTGCTTACATCCGATCAGATCGAGTCAAGCGGAGTATCTACTACCAGCGATATATTACGCGGTATTCCGGGCGTACAGGTCGATGATCTGTTTGGCAATGGCAGTCAGATTAACATCAGCGTACGCGGATTTTCCTCAACCGCGAATGCAAATACCCTGGTCCTGGTTAACGGACGTCGCCTTAATTACAGCGATACCGCCTCACCAGATTTACACCATATTCTTCCCAGGGATATCGATCACATTGAAGTATTGGTTGGAAGTGCTGGCAGTCTCTACGGCGATCAAGCCGTTGGTGGAGTCATCAACATCATCACCAAAAAGCCCGTTAATAACTTTCACCAAATTAGTACTCGAGTTGGTAGCTTCGACTACCGCGGCATTGATTTCAGCTCCTCACGACGCCTTGCTCCATCGTTGGCCTACCGCCTGTCAGCCGGTACCTTCGAAGCCGATCATTACCGAGATCACAACGCGGAAGAAAACACCAGTTTCAGTGGCCTGCTGGAATACGACAAGGACGACAATAGTTTTTTTATCGAGGTACAGGAAGTCAATAACGATCTGGAATTACCCGGGGCGTTGTTTGAAGATGAGTTTGAAGACGACCCGAAACAGATAAATTCTGCCTTTAGCAACGATTTTCGCAACGAGGATATTAGTGTTTTCAGGATGGGATACGCACGCGACTTGGGCACACATCGCTTCAGCATCGACGCAACGCAGCGCAACACCGATGCGGATATTTTTCAGAGTTTCCGGGACAATCCGAGCGAGATGGCGGGTTTTGACGACCGCGAAAACAATAGTATCAATCCAAAGTTATCAGGTAGCTTTTTCTCCGGAGTCGAAATTCCCTACGTGGTTGGCATCGATCTTGAAGAGGTCGACTATGAGCTTGAAATACCTTTCGTCTTTTTTGGTTTCCCCGGAGAGGCAATCTCCAGTAATGAACAGGAAAGCAAGAGCCTGTATTTTCAGATCAATCCCAGACTTACCGAGATGGCACAGCTGACTTTTGGTATACGGCACACTGATGTAGAAAACGACTTTATCGACGGTACCGCATATCCGGATGGGGGTGAATATGATGACGATATCACCGTGGCCGAACTGGGGTTCGCCTATTTCTTCGACCAGCAAACCCGGGTTACGGCGCGCCTGGATCAAAATTTTCGCTTTGCCAAGGTTAACGAACTTGCTTTGGCCAAACCTGGTGAAATTCTCGACACCCAGACCGGTGAATCCTTCGAATTCGGAGTTGAGCTGACCCGCGGAGATCACCAGTTTATCGCTTCGATTTATCGGCTCGATCTGGAAGATGAAATCGAGTTTGATTCGAATGCAGGCTTGTTTGGAGAAAACGTCAATCTCGACGACACCCGGCGTAATGGCATCACCCTGTCGTTACTCAGTCAGCTTAGCGCAGCGTTCGGCCTCAGGTCCGAAATCGGGATGGTAGATGCCGAATTCCGTTCCGGCACTTTTGACGGCAGGGATATTTCGGGAGTTTCGGATGCGATCGCCAAACTACGCGGCGATTACCGTGTAAACGATTACTTCACCACATACCTCGAATACAACTACAGCTCCCCTAGGTACGCACAGGGCGATAATGCCAACGAGTTTGGCAAGATCGGTTCGATTACGGTATACAACGCGGGTATTGTTTACCAATACAAGGCATGGGATGTAAACTTCAGAGTCAACAACCTGGCGGATGAAGAGTATGCAGAATTTGTTACCAACAACGGCTTTGGGGCTGCTTACCAACCCAGTCCGGAGCGTAATTTCATGTTAACCGCAGGCTACAGCTTCGAATAATGGGAAACCGACTGACAAAAGTGTATACCCGTACCGGGGACCAGGGCACCACCGGGCTGGCTGACGGCAGCAGGTTGGCAAAAAACGATCCGCGCGTGCACTGCATGGGCGAGGTTGATGAGCTCAACGCATGCATTGGTCTTGCGCTGAGCCTGCTCGAGGATGGACCGGCACAGCAAGTCCTGTTCGCCGTGCAGCATGACCTGTTTGATGTAGGGGCTGAACTGTGCCAACCCAGTAAACATCTGATAACAGACGAATACGTGGAAGGTCTCGAAACCAGCGCTGACGAGTTCAACGCCAACCTGAGTGAGCTGAAGGAATTCATTCTACCCGGAGGTTCGCAAGCGGTGGCTAATTTGCAACATGCACGAACGGTATGTCGGCGCGTGGAACGCTCGCTGATCACTTTGAGCGAAGCGGAAAGCGTAAATCCGATGACCACGCGCTACATAAATCGGCTCTCAGATCTACTTTTTATTCTCGCACGGGCGCAAGCATTTGATGAAGGTACTGGAGAAGTTTACTGGAACTCGAAGTACTCTCGACTTAATCGCGGCAAATAAGCTTTGCCCTGATTGCGCCAGTCGTTAGCGTCGTAATTCAACCGTGACGCGGCGATTGGCGGCCAAGGTTTTCTTTTTACTGCCACCGCGAACAGGTTTTTGTTCGCCGGCATAGTCTACCCGCAGGAGCCGGGAATCCAGGCCACGCGCGATCAATAAATCGTAAACATACCAGGCGCGACGCTCGGACAAGCCATCGTTATAACAGGCCAGCCCAGTATTGTCGGCATGCCCGGTAACCACAATTTCGGATATGGCGTTATCGATCTTCAGGTAATTGAACATTTTAGTAAATGCCGACTCTTCTTCCCTGAGGCTTGCAAATTCATTATCCGGTTCGAAGTGAATACTGCTGATTCGCACGTCTTCGAAGTTATGATCGTACAGTCGCTCCACACATTGCTCGAATTCAGATTCCACTTCGCCAAACCTGACCGTCGATAGCGATGCGATCAGCGGGTAGTCATCATAAAACAGAAAACCGGGCTGGTAGCCCTCGCGCAATTCGTAGTAGGTTTGCTCAGCGACCGCAGTCGGTATTTCAAACAGTCGTTTTCGGCCACTGGTCTCGAACCGGGCCAGAACGGCACGGGTTTTCCTGGCGTTCCAGGTGTTAGCCTCGGAGCGCAGTTCGACATTAATGCCTTTAACAAACTTGTGCTGGGTTTTTAGCTCGAGCCGCAATCCACGCCCCGCTTCCTGGGTAAATATGGCGCTGCCAAAGCGTGGGATTTGATGCTCAATCTGGCAGGTGGTCACGCTATCCTGGGTCAGGGTCCACTTTGAAATATCCATCGATGCGAGATAACGGCGCTCGAGCGCCTGTGCATTTGCACACAGACTCAATACGAGAATGAATAGCAAGCTTTTTATAAACTTCATCATCTACCATCGGGTTCGAGAAACTAACGGATATATCGGCGCGATCCGATTATTCTTGAATCCTAGTTGAGCTGCAGAAACTCAAGCGCCAGGCGGCCAAATGCTTCCGGCTTTTCGGCATGCAGCCAGTGGCCTGCATCCTCAATGGTTTTAATCGTCGAACTGCTGAAATGCTGGGTGATGACTTCGATCTCGGCATCGCCGATGTAGTCAGACTTGTCGCCTCGCATGAACAGAGCTGGTACATCGATGACCCAATCATCCGGTAAATCAACAAACCCCGTAAGCCATTCCATATCACGCTGGATAACCCTCCAGTTGACACGCCAACGCCAACCACCAGATTCGCGTACCAGGTTTTGTAATAAAAACGCTCGCAGCTGGTCTTCCGGAATATTTTGACGCAGTAACTGATCGGCTTGTGCACGCGATTCGATTTGGTTCAATCGAAGTGACAGGATCGGATCAATCAGGTCATCGTAATGGTGAAAATAGGCAACCGGCGCAATGTCGGCGACGATCATCGCCGCGAAAAGTTCTGGATTCTGCTGCGCAAGCGCCATCGCAACCTTACCACCCATGCTATGACCTAAAATGTAGCAATTCTCGATGTTTTGCCGATGCAACAATTGCTCAACATCTGCAGCCATCACCGAATAGTTCATTTCATCGGCATGAAAGGAGTCGCCGTGATTGCGCAGGTCGACATTGAAAACCTGGAAGTGACTCGAAAACTGACGGGTATGCGATTGCCAATTCCTGCCGGAACCAAATAGCCCGTGCAGTACGATTAATGGTTTACCACTGCCGGTCGAGGTGAAGTGCAGTTCCGACATCTTGCAGCTGGCCCAGGATAGTCTCGGTGCGCGAACCTGGACTACTTTTTACGTGGTATATAGAGATCGGTAATCGTGCCCTCGGCCATTTCCGCCGCGAAGTTGAAAGTCTCCGATAAGGTCGGATGCGGATGGATGGTTAAACCAATGTCCTCGGCATCGGCACCCATTTCCAGCGCCAGTACCGCTTCGGCGATCAACTCTCCGGCATTGGGACCCACGATCCCGGCGCCGATAATACGTTTGCTCTCCTTGTCAAACAGCACTTTTGTCATGCCCTCGTCCCGATCGATGCCGAGCGCCCGTCCGCTGGCCGCCCAGGGAAAAGCGCCTTTTTCGTATTCGACACCCTGCGCCTTGGCTTCAGCTTCGCTCAACCCCATCCAGGCTATTTCAGGGTCGGTGTAGGCCACCGATGGAATCGTCAGCGGTTCGAAATAAGATTTCATACCCGCGGTTACTTCTGCGGCGACTTTACCTTCATGCGTCGCCTTGTGGGCCAGCATTGGGTTACCGACTATGTCGCCAATCGCAAATATATTGGAGACGTTGGTTCGCATCTGTTTATCAACCGTAATAAAGCCGGCTTCGTCGACATTCACGCCCGCCTTGTCGGCCCCGATCTTTTGCCCATTGGGGCGACGACCAACCGCGACCAGCACCTTGTCGAACAGTGCCGGCGCAGGCGCTTTGTCACCTTCGAAGGTAACCTTCAACCCGTTCTTCTGCGCCTTGATGGCGGAAACCCTGGTTTTGAGGTGAATTGCCTTGTAACGCTTCGATATGATTTTCGTCAAACCGCGCAACAGGTCCTTGTCGCAACCGGGGATCAGGCTATCCATGAATTCGACTACCGTGATCTCGGAACCAAGCGCATGGTAGACGGTCGCCATTTCCAGGCCAATTATGCCACCACCAACAATCAGCAGTTTCTTGGGAACATTGGCCAGTTCGAGCGCACCGGTAGAGTCCACCAGGCGCGGATCATCATTCGGAAACGACGGTATCTCGGTCGGTTGTGACCCCGCGGCAATAATACAATGCTCGAATTTAACACGGGTTACTTCGCCACCCTTGTCGACCTGGATATTATTTTGATCGATAAATTCCGCGACGCCATGCACTACCGTCACCTTGCGCTGCTTGGCGAGACCCGAAAGGCCACCGGTAAGCTTGCCGACCACCTTGTTCTTGAAACCGTTAATTCCGGCCAGGTCGATCTTGGGTTTACCAAAAGTGACGCCGTTAGCCTTCATGTGGTCGGCCTCGTTAATGATTTGCGCGGTATGCAAAAGTGCCTTGGATGGAATACAACCAACATTCAGGCAGACACCACCGAGCACATCGTAACGCTCGATCAACACGACCTTCTTGCCCAGGTCAGCGGCACGAAAAGCGGCGGTATAGCCACCCGGCCCGGCACCCAAGACAACAACCTCAGTGTTAATGTCGGCATCACTTTCTGGTGTCGCAGATGCGCTTTTCTCTGCCTTCGCGGGCGGCTTGGTCGAAGAATCGGTTTTCTGTGCCTTCGCTGGTGGCTGAGACCCAGCGGCCGCCTCGGAAGTTTCGATGACGCCGAGTTTACCGCCCTCGGAAACCTTATCCCCAACCGCGACACTCACCTGTTTTATAGTGCCTGCAAACGGCGACGGAATGTCCATCGTCGCCTTATCCGATTCCAGGGTTAGCAGGGGATCTTCGACCTTGACCGTGTCGCCCGCAACAACATGCATCTCGATAATTTCGACACTGTCGAAATCTCCTATATCCGGAAGTAACAGTTCTTTTTCGCTCATGATTATAAAAGTATCCTTCTGATGTCAGAGATTACCTGGCTTAAAAAAGTGGTGAATCGAGCCGCCTGGGCGCCATCGATAACGCGATGGTCGTAGGATAAGCCCAACGGCAGGATCAGGCGCGGTTCAAATTCGCCGTCAATATAAACGGGCTGCATTTTCGATCGAGAAACGCCGAGTATCGCCACCTCGGGCGCATTGACGATTGGCGTAAAATAGGTTCCGCCAATCCCGCCGAGACTCGAAATAGTGAAACAACCGCCTTGCATATCGCTTGGAGACAACTTGCCATCACGCGCGCGAATCGAAACCTCGCCCAGTTCGGCGGCCAGTTCAAACAGGCCTTTTTGATCGACGTCGCGCACCACGGGAACGACCAGCCCCTTGGGCGTATCGACGGCAATGCCGATATGAAAATATTTTTTCATGACCAGGTTTTCACCACTTGCATCGAGAGAGGCATTAAAGCCCGGGAACTCCTGTAACGCGCTGACGACTGCCTTCATCAAAAATATCAATGGTGTCAGGCGAACTGATTTCTTTTCAGCTTCTTTTGCGAGTGACTTTCGAAAGGCTTCAAGCTCGGTTATGTCAGCGTCGTCGAACTGGGTAACATGGGGCACTGTAACCCAGCTGCGATGCAGATGTGCTCCGGAGATCTTCTGAATCCGACTCAACGCAACCGTCTCGATTTCACCAAACTTGGAGTGATCTACTTCGGGTAGGCTGCTAACGCTGATTCCGGTCCCAGGCGAAGCTGCACCATCGGCCATGGCAGACTTGATGAAAGCCTTAACATCGGCTTTAACGATGCGACCCTTGGCGCCACTGGCGATAACCTGCTCCAGGTTGACTCCGAGCTCACGGGCATACCTGCGAATCGAGGGACTGGCATGAATTGTCTTGCTACCCGAGGTTGCAGCCTGGCTTGCGCTGGTGCCCGGATGCGGTCGTAATGTCTTCCCCGGGCTGACATCGACTTTTGACTGACTGGTGGCTGCCGGTGGTGACGGCTCACTAACCTCTGCCGGTGAATCAGATTCGGGTACGGATTCGACGGGTGGAGCCTCAGCCTCGACTGGCGCCGCGGACTGCTGAGGTTCTTCAGCCTTCGCAGCTGCATCACTGACACTCAGCGTTGCAATTTGATCGCCTTCGTTCAGACGATCACCGACGTTGACCAGTATCGATTCTATTTTACCCGCGAACGGGCTTGGGATCTCCATCGTTGCCTTGTCTGATTCAAGTACGACTATGGATTGTTCGGGTTCGACAACATCCCCCGCAGCAATCAGTATTTCAATGATCTCGATATCCTGAAAGTCACCGACGTCAGGAAGCGTTATTGTTTTATTTTCTGCCACTTAAATGCTCCTGCTGGCTAGCTTAAACCGTCACCGGATCAGGCTTTTCGGGATCGATACCATACTTCTTTATTGCCTGCTGCACTACTTTACTGTCGAGCTCGCCGTCATCACTCAAAGCCTTAAGCGCGGCAATCACGACATAATAGCGATTCACTTCAAAGAAAATGCGCAGATTTTCGCGGGTATCACTGCGACCGAAACCATCGGTACCGAGACTGACGAAACGTGACCAAACAAATTCACGTATTTGTTCCGCATAGGCGCGAATATAGTCGGTCGAGATAATAACCGGCCCCTTACGCCCCCGCATCTTTGTTTCAAGATAACTTTGGCGCGCCTTTTTAGTCGGATGCAATTGATTCCAGCGCGCACAACTTTGCGCTTCGCGGGCGAGCTCATTGACACTGGTCACGCTCCATACGTCGGCGTTAATCTTGAAATCCTTTTTCAGTAGTTCGGCGGCAGCAATAACCTCGCGCAAAATTGTGCCTGACCCCATTAACTGCACCTTGAGGCCTTTCTCCTCACCCTCCTGCAAACAATAAATACCCTTGATAATGCCCTCTTCCGAACCTTTCGGCATCGCCGGGTGCAGATAGTTTTCGTTCATTACCGATATGTAATAGAAAACGTTGTCCTTCAGCTGGTACATGCGCTTCATACCGCTGTGGATTATTACCGCAAGTTCGTAGGCGAAGGTCGGGTCATAGGATACGCAGTTGGGAATCGTTCCGGCGACAATCAGGCTATGGCCATCCTGGTGCTGCAAACCCTCACCAGCGAGCGTGGTACGCCCGGCAGTTCCGCCCATCAGAAATCCTCGCACCTGCATGTCACCCGCCGCCCAGGCGAGATCACCAATGCGCTGGAAACCGAACATCGAGTAGTAGATATAAAAAGGAATCATGCTGACGCCATGCGAAGTGTAGGCCGATCCAGCAGCGATCCATGAAGACATCGCGCCTGCTTCATTAATACCTTCTTCGAGAATCTGTCCCTTGATATCTTCCCGGTAATACATCACCTGGTCAGAATCCATCGGCTCGTAAAGCTGACCCTTAAAAGAGTAAATTCCAAGCTGCCTGAACATGCCTTCCATGCCGAAGGTCCGGGCTTCATCCGGCACGATCGGAACAATATTTTTACCGATATTCTTATCACGTGCCAGCGTCGACAACATGCGCACGAAGGCCATCGTGGTCGAGAATTCGCGTTCACCACTATCCTTTAGCAATGCATCAAAGACCTCGAGCCCGGGAATAACCAACGGTTCCGCGGTATCACTGCGAACCGGCATATATCCGCCGAGTTTTTCACGGCTCTGGCGCATATACTGCATTTCTTCACTGTCCTCGGGAAACTTGTAGAAAGGCGTTTCTGAAATGCCTTCATCGCTGATCGGAATATTGAAACGATCGCGAAACGCCTTGAGCGAATCCTCACCCATTTTCTTTTGTGAATGAGTGATGTTCTGCCCCTCACCCGCTTCACCCATACCGTAACCTTTCACCGTTTTTGCCAGGATTACGGTTGGTCGGCCGGTGGACTCAACCGCCTCGGCATAGGCCGCGTAGACCTTGTGCGGATCGTGGCCGCCCCGATTGAGGCGCCAGATATCTTCATCTGACATATCGGCGACCATCTCCCGCGTTTCAGGATACTTGCCGAAAAAATGCTCGCGCGTATAAGCTCCGCCCTTGGCCTTGAAAGCCTGGTATTCGCCATCGAGCGTTTCCTCCATGAGTCGCTGCAAAACACCGTCCTTATCCTTGGCAAAAAGATGGTCCCAGTAGGATCCCCAGACGACTTTTAATACGTTCCATCCCGCACCGCGGAATACGGCTTCGAGCTCCTGGATAATTTTCCCGTTGCCCCGCACCGGTCCATCGAGGCGCTGCAGATTACAGTTGATAACGAAAATCAGGTTATCCAGATTTTCTCGGGTGGCCAGAGAGATCGCGCCCAGCGACTCCGGTTCATCCATTTCGCCGTCACCCATGAAGGCCCAGACCTTACGGTCGTATTGCGGTTGGAGGTCACGGTTTTCCAGGTACTTCATGAATCGCGCCTGGTAGATGGCCATGATAGGGCCGAGTCCCATCGATACCGTTGGGAATTGCCAGAAATCAGGCATCAACCAGGGATGCGGGTAGGATGAGAGCCCGTTTTCATCCAGCGCTTCCTGGCGAAATGCTTTCAATTGATCTTCGCTGATGCGTCCTTCGAGAAAAGCGCGCGCATACACACCCGGTGCCGAATGCCCCTGGAAAAACACCAGGTCGCCCTTGTGCTCTTCAGTGGGTGCCCGAAAAAAGTGCATAAACCCAACGTCGTAAAGGGTCGCTGCCGAGGCAAAGCTTGCAATATGCCCTCCGAGTTCGCTCGACTTGCGATTAGCGTGCACCACCATCGCCGCGGCATTCCAGCGGATGACCGAACGAATACTGTGCTCGATCGCCTGGTCACCGGGGATTGGGCGCTGTTGCGTTAAAGGAATGGTATTCACATAGGCCGTTTTCGCGGAGAACGGCAGATAGACGCCCGAGCGCCGGGTTTTGTCGATCAGTCGCTCGAGCAAGAAATGAGCCCGTTCCGGTCCCTCGCGCTCAAGCACCGAATCGAGCGATTCTATCCATTCCTGAGTTTCTTCAGGATCAATATCGGTTTGATCTACCACGTGCATTGCCTTTGTTGTATTTTGGCGAGATTATACAGCATATTAATCCGCGCCCAGATGTTATTATCATAACTAACACCAAAATCAATATTCTATAATCTGGCGTCAGAAACGAATGAATAAACTTACCTTCATCACTCCCGATGACTGGCATCTGCACCTGCGTGATACGCCTCATATGGAAGCAGTTGTCAGCGATACCGCGCGCCAATTCGGGCGCGCGATCATCATGCCGAACCTGAACCCGCCAGTGCGGACCTGTACGGATGCAATTGCCTACCGCGAACGTATTCTGGCCGCACTTCCGGCGCAAAGCAGTTTTACGCCACTCATGACCCTGTACCTGACCGACAACACCAGCGCCGCAGATATCAGGGAAGCCAGTGACTCGGAATATATCCATGGCGCCAAACTTTATCCGGCAGGTGCAACTACCAACTCGGAAGCCGGAGTTACTGATCTCGCCAAACTTGAACACGTGTTTGAGGCCATGCAAAAGCATGGTCTCATACTTCAGGTACACGGTGAAGCCACGGCACCGGAGGTTGACGTTTTTGATCGCGAGAAGGTTTTTATCGATCAGTATCTCGCGAAAATTCGCAGTAATTTCCCCGAATTAAAAATCGTGTTTGAACATATCACAACCCGCGATGCGATCGATTTTGTGCGCAGTGCCGATGTAAATATGGCCGCGACAATAACCCCGCATCATTTGCTCATTAATCGCAATGCAATTTTTGAAGGCGGCATCAGACCCCATCATTACTGCCTGCCGGTTGCCAAGCGCGAAGGGCATCGCCAGGCATTGCTAGGGGCCGCCAGCAGTGGCGAGGCCCGGTTTTTTGCCGGCACGGATAGTGCTCCCCATAGTAAAGACGCAAAAGAATCTGCTTGCGGTTGTGCCGGAATTTACTCAGCCCATAGTGCCGTCGAACTTTATGCCGAGGCCTTTGAAGAGGTTGCTGACTTTACCCATTTCGAATCTTTCATGAGCCGCAACGGTGCCGAATTTTACGGACTGCCGCAGAATCAGGAATCGATCACCCTGGAGCACAAGGAGTGGACAATTCCAGATTCACTCCCCTACCCGGGGTCAAGCCTGATTCCGTTTAAGGCAGGCCAGGCATTGCAATGGAAGATTGTCGGTAATGACTGAAACAACGCTCCTGTCACAGCGTTTTCGAGGTTATCTCCCGGTCGTTGTTGATGTGGAAACCGGGGGATTCAACGAGTCTACCGACGCCTTATTGCAAATTGCCGCGGTGATTATCGATATTGATCAGCAGGGACAGCTTTACTGTAGCGAAACCGTTTCCTGTCACGTAACTCCTTTCGAAGGCGCCAATCTTGATCCCAAATCGATGGAAGTCAATGGCATCGACATCGATCACCCGTTTCGCCTGGCAGTGGATGAAAAGCAGGCGCTACCAAAAATTTTTAAACCGGTGCGTAATGCGATCAAAAGTCACAGTTGCAACAAGGCCATACTGGTAGGACATAACGCACATTTCGATCTTAAATTTATCAATGCGGCAGCGGCGCGAGCAGGTATAAAGCGCAATCCCTTCCATCCCTTCAGCACCTTTGACACGGTCACCCTTGCCGGCCTGGTCTATGGTCAGACAGTACTTGCACGCTCGGTCAAATCGGCCGGCATGGAATGGGATTCTAGTGAAGCGCATTCGGCAGTCTATGATGCTGAAATGACGGCAATGTTATTTTGCAAGATCGTCAATGAAGTGCCATTTATACAGCCTTAGTTCGAGATTTCCTTTATACTCGCCATTAATAAATCCTTTAATCTTAAGCCTTGCGCAAAGAAGACCTCTCCATCATTGTCGTCGATGACCTGCAATTTAGCCGCGAAGTGGTTAAATCCGGTCTCGGAAAATCCGGGTTCACCGACATCCGTACTGCATCTTCGGCAGACGAAGCACTCTATTTACTTAACCAGCGACGCGCTCATGTAGTCCTGGCCGATTTCTGGATGCCGGGCATGAACGGGCTGGAAATGACCGACCTGGTGCGTCGTTGGGATGAAAATAATGACCGTTACACTGGCATCGTTTTGCTCACTGCGGAAGATACCGCTTCGAGTATCGTGGTTGCCTTTGATCGCGGAGTTGACGATTTTATATCCAAGTCCGCGAACCAGTTTGAACTCGCGGCAAGAGTCTATGGTGCTGGACGAAATGCCTATCAGCAAAACGAGCTGCGCGAGCGGATGCGTAACCTCAGCAGCCAGTTCCTGCGCGTCAAGCAATACAGCCTGCAGGATCCGGAAACCAATTTGCCAAATCGGGCTCAACTCGAATTACATATCGAGTCTTTAATCGAGCATTGCAATACCCGTGGTGGTGGCCTTGGACTGGGCTTGATCGAAGTAAGTTCGCCCAACAATGAACTGCGCCTCGGTACCTTGAAGACAATTGCCAATTCGATCCAGCTATCGCTGCGACCGATGGACATGGTTTCGAGGTATAACATCAATACCTTCGCTGTTTCGGTGCAATTTCAGGACCCGGAAGTCTTTAATCCGGACCTGTTCGATCGCCTGATAAATAGTATCAAGCGACACACTTTGCAGACTACCGACGAGGGAAAACATCTGGATATATCGATTGGTGTTTGGCACGGAAACGGCTTCGAGACGCCATCGGTATCAGAAATCATCAGCCTTGCGCACGAGGCCTGCGCACCTATCAATTGATAGGCAAAAAAAACCCCGCCTGGGCGGGGTTTTTTCGAATCCATTTTTTAGCTTGCCTTGCTTTTCAATGCCGACCTGGCGAGTTTCTCTAACTCACCCGACTCATGCATTTCAAGCGTGATATCGCAGCCACCGATCAATTCCCCGCTGACATAAACTTGGGGAAAGGTTGGCCAATCGGCAAAGCGCGGCAGGTTTTGAAAAATTTCGGGATCGGATAACACGTTGACATAAGCAAATTCAATGTCCAGCGATTTGAGGGCCTCGGCGGTCCTGCTTGAGAAACCGCACTGCGGTAGCTGTGGTGTACCCTTCATATAGATGATGACCGGGTGGGTTTCGACTTGCTGCTTAATACGTTCCAGGACGTCCATTGAATACCTCAAAAAATAACCAAGTAATTTACTAAGGTATTATCATAACTGTTTTTTTCAAGCATGGAAATCGAGTTTCATCTTTATTTTATAAAAGATCGACATGTTGCTGCAGCCAATACTCCAGCAATGCACTGTGCCAGAGTTTACTGCCGTTCAAGCGCGTAAAATGCTGCTCCGGTTCGGCTAACAACCGATCGATGTAATTCCGGTTAAACAGTCCCCTGTCTCGACTGCACTGGCTATTCAGAGTGTCCGCCATGAAATGGAAAAAGTCACCGCGCACGTATTTTAGTGCCGGCATTGGAAAGTAACCTTTCGGCCGGTCGATTACCTCATCGGGAATACGGCCACGGGCGATTTCCTTGAGAACGCCCTTACCGTCGTGCTTCAGTTTTAGTTCGGGCGGGCAGGATGCCGCCAGCTCTACCAGTTGATGATCGAGAAAAGGCACGCGTGCCTCGAGCCCCCAGGCCATGGTCATGTTATCAACCCTTTTGACTGGATCGTCTACGACCAGGGTGGTGACATCGAATCGTAAAACGGCGTCCAGGAAACTATCGGCCTGGTCGGTATTCAGATGCTCTTCGATCAGTGCGGCAGTATAGTCCTCACCACGATAGGCTGTTGCCACCGTATCACAGAACTCGTCATGATCACGGTCGACATAATGATTTGAAAAACGCTCCAGCGCTGCGCCCTCGGCGGTCGCCATTTTCGCATACCAGAAATAGCCGGCAAAAACCTCGTCTGCGCCCTGCCCGCTTTGCACCACTTTAACTGATTTTGAAACCTGTTCGGAAAGCAGGTAAAACGCGACCGCGTCCTGCCCAAACATGGGTTCTGCCATGGCCTTAACCGCTTCCGGTAAACGGGTTAGCACCTCGGCATTGGGAATCAGAAACTTCTGATGATCGGTGGCATATCGCTCTGCGACCGGATCGGAAAATTCAAACTCGTTACCCCTTTCTTCAGGCTGGTCTTCAAAACCGATACTGAAGGTGCGTATATCATGCTGTCCCGCCTCGGCTAGCAAGGCCACCAGCAGACTCGAATCCAGCCCGCCTGAAAGCAGCACTCCAACCGGAACGTCGGCAATGGTGAGTCGTTTTTTAACCGCCTGCATCAACGAGTCATGAATTGCCTGGTTCCATTCCTCGGCGGACATGGACTCCGCAGGACGTTTTGCCATCAGCGTCCAGTAACGCTCCTCGGTGAGCTTGCCGCCTGGTGTTACATTCATGTAGAAAGCGGGCCGACATTTTTTGATCGACTTAATCAGCGTACGTGGAGCGGGTATCACGGCATGCAGGCTGAACTGGTGATGCAACCCAACCGGATCAATATCGGTCGCAAACAAACCGGTTGCCAGCAATGCCTGCGGATTCGACGCAAAATAGAAACCCTGCGCTGAAACCGCGTAGTAAAGTGGCTTGATACCCATGCGATCACGGGCCAGAAAAAGGTTTTGTTGTTTCGAATCCCAGATCGCAAATGCGAACATGCCGTGCAATCGTTCAACGCAGGCGTCACCCCAGCAGGCGTAAGCATTGATGATGACCTCGGTATCACTTTGCGATTTGAAGTGGTAACCCTTGCCAATCAAAGTCGTGCGTAACTCGGGATAGTTGTATATGGTCCCGTTGAAAACAATGGCGTAGCGTTCGCTGCTGTCCTGCATCGGCTGGTGCCCCGCTGCAGACAGGTCAATTATCGCCAGCCGACGATGTCCAAGCATTACCGGGCCATTAAAGTATTCTCCTTTGTCATCTGGACCGCGCTGCGCAACTCGTGCCGACATGCTGCCTGCATGATCGGAATTGATTGCGTTGCCGTCGAAACTCAGGGCACCAAATAAGCCGCACATATAACCTCACAAAAGTTGTCGTTTCTTCACCCGATATGCGTCCAAGGATACATTGCACCCCATACCGAAAGTCCTTATACTCCGCCGCGTGTGGCGGGGGCAGAACACATTTACCCGGCCCCGTATTCTAAACGTTTATGATCGGGAGTCATCAATGAATCCGTTAAAATCAATTACCGGCACAATCGTCACAGGGGTGGTGATCTCCGCCATTGTGATGATCATCTTTGCCGATGGTATCACCAGTGCAATCGAGTGGACGGTATGGTTCCACGTACTAGCTGGCGTGGCCTGGATTGGTCTGCTTTACTACTTCAACTTCGTACAGGTACCGGGTGTTGGCAAGGCGCTATCAGAAGCCGATAGTGGCGGTCCCGGACCAGCTGCTATTAACAAATATGTTGCACCAGCGGCATTGCTCTGGTTTCGCTGGGCGGCCGTAGCGACCTGGCTTTCAGGCGCAGCGATTCTGGCGAAAATGGGCATTCTGGGTGCCGCATTTACTTTCCAACCTGGCGCAGCGGTAATCGGCGTCGGTGCATGGCTGGGAACAATCATGGCCATTAACGTATGGGTATTCATCTGGCCAAACCAGAAAAAAATACTCGGCCTGGATGGGCAAACCCATGAGCCGGATGTCATTGCCAAAGCTAAAACCGTGGCCTTGATGGCATCACGTACCAACACGGCTTTATCCATCCCGATGCTGCTGTCGATGACTGCTTACGCACATGGGGGCTTCCCTTTCTAAGTGGCCGATCAGCCAGATCTAAAGCCCCGTTTAAACGGGGCTTTTTTTGCCCTAAAAACTTGTAATCGTTGAAAATCACTGTATGTTTGAGCGTTTTTTTCACGCAGTCAGACAATGTCAGACCATCTCGTCAATGCATATCAATCCCTGCCCGTCACTTTTACTCATGGTGACGGTTGTTACCTTTGGGACGCTGAGGGTCAGCAATACCTGGATGCACTCTGCGGCATATCTGTCACCAGCCTGGGCCACAACTACCCGCCATTAACCGCGGCGATTCAGGAACAGGCAGCGATCCTGCTACATACATCGAACCTCTATTCGATCACCTGGCAACATAAACTCGCTGATCTGCTGTGCGCAACCGCAAACATGGACCGAGTCTTCTTTGCCAACTCGGGAGCTGAAGCCAACGAGGCGGCAATCAAACTGGCGCGCCTTTATGGTCATCAGCAAGGCATCAAGAATCCGCAAATCGTGGTCATGCAACATGCATTTCACGGCCGCACCATGGCAACCCTCAGCGCCACCGGAAGCCGCAAGGTACAGGCCGGCTTCGAGCCACTGGTCACCGGTTTTGTGCGTGCTCCATACAACGACATCGCCGCGATTGACGCAATCGCGGAAAATAATCGCAATGTTGTCGCGATCCTGGTCGAACCGGTACAGGGTGAAGCTGGTATTGTTATCCCGGATTCGGGTTATCTTGGCGCGCTACGCCGCATCTGCGATCAAAACAACTGGCTGCTAATGCTGGATGAAGTTCAAACCGGAATGGCACGCAGCGGCAAGATGTTTGCGTGCCAGCACGAGGCAGTTCTACCGGATGTAATGACGCTGGCGAAGGCGCTTGGCAACGGAGTCCCGATCGGCGCCTGTGTTTCCCGGGGAAGAGCAGCAGAAGTGTTCAAGCCGGGAAATCATGGTTCCACCTTTGGAGGTAATCCATTAGCCTGTCGGGCTGCTTATACCGTGCTGGCGAGCATGCTTGAAAACCACATAGCCGATAACGCGGATCAGCGTGGGGAACAATTGTCCAGTCTTCTGCGACAGGGGCTCGCCGACAACAAACAGGTTGTCGAAGTGCGCCATCTTGGATTATTAATGGCCATAGAAATGAAAATTCCCTGCCAGGCTATGGTAGCGCTTTCACTGGAACAGGGATTGCTGATCAATGTCACCGCGGAACGGACTATCCGCCTGCTTCCGCCCTTAATTCTCAGCGAAGCACAAACCGCCGAGATCGCCAGCAAACTGATCTCTTGCATTTACCACTTCACCGAGTAGCGAAATGTCGACCCGCCAATTTTTAAGCCTGCTGGACTTTACCAGTGACGAGCACCGAGCATTGATTGCGCACGCGATCGATGTCAAACAGAAATTGAAACAAGGCGTCGAGCACACACCCCTGAAAGGGAAATTGCTGGCCATGATTTTCGAAAAATCTTCAACTCGAACCCGGGTTTCGTTTGAAGCAGGAATGTACCAGCTGGGAGGTCACGCAATCTTCATGTCGCCGCGAGACAGTCACCTGGGACGGGGCGAGCCCATTGAAGACAGCGCACGTGTTATATCGAGCATGGTGGACGGTATTCTGATTCGCACTTTTGGTCACGATCGCATCGAAAAACTGGCACAAAACTCGCGCGTACCCGTTATCAATGGTCTCAGTGATTTGCTGCATCCTTGCCAGTTGCTGGCCGATATGCAGACCTGGTTTGAACAGCGTGGTGATATTGCCGGGGCCAGTGTTGCCTGGATCGGAGATGGCAATAATATGTGCCATTCCTATATAAACGCAGCCCTAACATTTGGTTTCGACCTCAGGATCGCATGTCCCCCGGGCCATGAACCAGCGGCGGAATTAGTACAGAGCGGGGGTGAATCGGTGACGCTTCATGATTCTGCTGAAGCTGCGGCCAGGGACGTGGATTTAATTGTTACCGATGTCTGGGCCAGTATGGGCCAGGAAGAAGAACAACAGCAACGTGCGGCAACTTTTGCGGCATACCAGGTCAACAAGTCAGTCATGTCGCAGGCTGATGGTGAAGCGTTATTTATGCACTGCCTGCCTGCTCATCGCGGTGAGGAAGTCACCGCCGAGGTTCTCGACAGCCCGCAATCCGTCATCTGGCAAGAAGCAGAAAACCGCCTGCACGCTCAAAAAGCCCTGCTCGAATTCCTCCTCAGGCCGGGGTTTTAACCTTCAAGGATTTCGAGCCGGTCGCGACCGCGCTCCCTGGCTAACTTGAGCGCGGTATCTGCCCTGATCAGCAATTCCCGCGAAGAAGAACCGGGTGCCACTGCCTGACTGCCCAGCCCGATACTCATGGTCAGAAACGGCCGTGTACCTGACTTCAGATGTTCTATTTTTTGTTGCGCCAGGGCCTGCATGATATCGAGCGCAATCTGGCGCGCGTTTTCACAACCTATTCCGGGGAGCAACACCGCGAACTCGGCCCCTTGCAGGCGCGCCACCATTTGGCTCTGGTGTGAAATCTGGTTACTCAGCATTCCAGCAATCTCGCGCAGGTGCAAATCCCCTGCCTCCTGACCATAGTGCTCGTTGAATTCATGGTAATGATCGATGTTGAGTTTGATCAACGATACCTGACCATTGTTACCCTGATACTGACGCCAGACATCTTCCAGGTGAACGCGAAAAGCACGGTAATTCGAAACTCCGGTAAGCTCATCGCTGGTCGATACTTTTTCCAATGCCTTGTTGGTCCTTGAAACCGATTCGAGCAGGCGCTGCAAATCCTCGATCAGGGTTTCGTTGTCATACCGGTAATAAAGCGCATCGTTGACCAGTTCATTCATCCGTTTCACGCTTACAAATCCCGCTATCATAAAAAATAAATACAGGAAACTGAGAACAAAGGCGCCGGAATTCATCTGCAGAAATAGCCAAATCGTGACTGGCAGCATGATCGTAACCATATAGGCGATGTAAACCCGCAGTGAAGTTGACAGGTAGGCAATGGCTCCCGCACACATCGTCAGTAACATCGCATGCAAAATGATTTGCACGTTGCTGCTGATATAGTTCATCAATAAGGCAGCACCGCAACCAAGCATCAAACCCGAGGCAATAACGCCGATCAAAAAGCGATCATGCCACTGTCGATAGGGGAAGTAGGCCTTGTTGCGAAGACCCAGAAATTTTTGCAGCAACCACCACCTTGCCAGCATTACCAGGTACAGCAGTAATAACCAGCCGATGACCCAGTACTCTCGACCCTGGATTTCGAGTTCAACATAGGCCAGGGCCGATGCCAGCGTAGATACAAAAAGGGTTATGAAAATACCGAGGCGAAAACGATTATAGAGAAAGGCAACAAGTTCCTGTTGCTGTAGATGGTGTGTGCTGACTGGCTTACTTTCGGTGTTAATTGGGAAATCCTTTTGCGTTCTTTGTTAGCTTCCACGAATGTACTATAGTGCAGTTCGAGTGTAGCGGATATCGGCAGAAATGAGCAATACGCAAGACTATGTGCAATGGTTTCGGGGTACAGCTCCTTACATCAAGGCACATCGCAAGAAGACTATTGTCATCATGGTTTCGGATGAAGTCATTTATTCAGACCGATTTATCGGCCTGGTGCACGATATCGCCCTGCTGAACCATCTCGGCATTAAGCTGGTCATTCTCCACGGAAGCCGCAGCAGCATTGATTCCCACCTGGCTGACAACAAACTTGATTCCCGATTTCATCAAAACATCAGGATAACGGACGCCGCGGCATTGCCATTCGTGATACAGGCGATCAATGAAGTTAAGACCTATTTTGAATCGCAATTATCGACCGGCCTGCCGAATACCCCCATGTCTGGTTCAGAGCTTTCCCTGGTCGGCGGTAATTTCGTGATAGGCATGCCCCTTGGGGTGATTGACGGCATTGATATGCAGCACTCGGGCAAAGTACGCGCTATCAAGCACGAAGCGATCAACGACCTGCTAGCACTCAATCATGTGGTGCTGCTATCGAATCTTGGCTATTCGCGAACCGGCGAGGTTTTCAATTTACCCGCGGAAGAACTGGCCGGGGAAGTCGCACGAGCGCTCAAGGCCGACAAACTCATTTTTGTTCAACCCGGTATTGCCGACGGGGATGCGCAGGCAAGTACGCTTTCTACCCGCCAGTGCGAGTCGATGCTGGAAGATTCCGCGACCCCTGATGAATTGAGGAGCCTGTTGCGGCAGGCAATTCAGGCGATTCAGGCGCAAGTCAAAAGAGTGCATTTTATCGATCCACAGGTCGACGGCGGTTTATTGCTGGAATTGTTCACCCGGGATGGTTACGGAATCATGGTAACCAATTTATTTTACGAAGGCAGCAGAGCGGCCAGTATTGATGACGTCGGCGGCATTCTGAGCCTGATTGAACCGCTGCAAGACAGCGGTATACTCATTGTCAGGTCACGCGAACAGATAGAGCTGGAAATCTCGCATTTCCAGGTTATCGAAAAAGACGGCATGATCATCGCCTGTATCGCCTGCATTCCAGACAGCAATGACGATATGGCTGAAGTCGCCTGCCTCGCGGTACACGAAAGTTACCAGGGTTCAGGGCTCGGCAATCAATTACTGCAGATCGCCGAAGATCGAGCTATAAAATCAGGAATATCAAGACTCTATACGCTGACCACACGCACCTCGCACTGGTTCATCGAGCATGGCTTTATAGAGTCCGGTGATTTCGACTTACCCGAGGCCAAACGTGCAATATTTAATCCCGATCGTGGATCCAAGATACTACTGAAGTCAATCTGATGCCCTATGATCTCAGCAACTATCTCGTCATCGGCGTATCATCGCGCGCCCTGTTTGACCTGAACCGGGAAAACGAAATATATGAAAAGGAAGGCCTCGAGGCCTACTGTCGCTACCAGCTGGAACACGAAAACGACGTATTGAAACCGGGCACTGGTTTCGCGTTGATCGAGGCCATGCTGAGCATTAATGAAATAGAAGCCGGGGTGCGGCGCACCGAAGTCGTAATCATTTCACGTAACTCGGCTGACACCAGCTTGCGCATCTCTAATTCAATCGACAGTTATGAGCTCGACATTACACGAGCTGCATTCACGGGAGGTGAACCCGTGGCCAAGTATCTCAATGCGTTTGAAGTCGATCTATTTTTATCGGCCACTGAAGAAGACGTCCAGGCTGCAGTCGAGTCTAATGTGGCCGCGGGCTTGATCTATGACGGTCCAAGCCGAAATCGGACAGATCCACTCGAGCAAATCAGAATTGCATTCGATGGCGACGCCGTGTTGTTTTCCAAGGAATCAGAAATGATTTACCAGCAGCAGGGACTCGAAGCTTTCATCGAGCATGAAAAATTGAATGCCGAAAAGCCATTGCCAGAGGGCCCATTCGCCAAGTTGTTAAAAACATTGTCGTTTTTACAATTTGACCTGACTAACAGCACGACCCAGAAAACCCCGCCGATTCGAACCGCACTGGTAACAGCTCGCAATAGCCCGGCACATGAAAGAGTGATTCGTACGCTGCGCACCTGGAAAGTTCGCATCGATGAAACCTTTTTCCTCGGAGGCGTTCCCAAGCATAAGATCCTGGAATCATTTTCCCCGCATATCTTCTTCGACGACCAGCACCAACATTGTGAAGGGGCTGCCAGAGTTGTGCCAACTGCGCGCGTTCCGCATAAGGGAGATGAAACGAAAACGGCCTGAATGACAGGCCGTTTTCGTTTACCACTATTAAGCCAGTGACTGGCTAGTCGTCGCGTCGCTGCTTCTCAAGCCGTTCGTGCTTTTCCTGGGCCTCGACCGTTAACGTGGCTATGGGCCGTGCTTCAAGCCTGAACAACCCAATTTCTTCACCGGTGTCGTCACAGTACCCATAAGTGCCATCCGAAACCCGGGCCAGTGCATGGTCTATCTTGTTTACCAGTTTGCGATAACGATCGCGGGTGCGCAGTTCCAGCGCAGCGTCGGTTTCTAGCGAGGCGCGATCATTGATATCGGGCTCCTGCCAGTTTTCTTCCTTTAAATGCGAAATCGTGTTTTCAGACTCTTGCAGCAACTCGGTGCGCCATGTCAGCAATTTCTGGCGAAAGTATTCCAGATGTTGCGCAGACATATAATCTTCCTTGGGGGATGGCTTGTAGCCTTCGGGTAGTTCTATTGTCATTTAAATTGGCTCCAGTGATGACCGGTAACAATAAAAGGCGGGCAGTATAGGGACGTTTATTCAGTTCAGCAAGTCACCTTTTAACTTTTTTTCGCGTTCAGCTAATCAGGCACCGAATGTGGCTCAAGCGATCGATTTGGGACTACCCCGGGGCCTCCAAAAAGTCGCAATAGCTGCTACTAACTGGCCTGACTTACAGCCGCCGGGCTGTAGTTTGTTCTTTTGGCGCATTAATCATAGACTTAGCTATCCTTAACTCCAGTACAAACATCTCTATTCTTGTTCTATGTTCCTAATGCGCCTGGTTATTCTATTAGTCATTGTTGCGATTTTACTCTGGTTGCTTAAAAGGGTGTTCAGCCCCGAGCCCGAACCGGAGCAACTGGAATCCACGAAGCCGGAAAACATGCGCCAATGCAAGTATTGCGGGGTCCATGTGCCCGAGTCATCAATCCTGTTGGTCAAAGACGAGCCTTATTGCTGCCAAGAACATGCAGACCTTGATCAGCAATAGTCCCCTGGACAGCGGGTACAAGACACGCTCGACGAACTGGACTTCGGTTCGCTTACTCAACGTTTACCGCCTGGGCCTGTCGGCAATATTTTTCGCGCAGAGCTTCATCAGCCCGTCACCGCTACTCAACATCGTCAATCTGACGCTCTACTCGTGGACCAGTTTTGCGTTTCTGGTACTTGCCCTGGTGTGGATAGTGGCCGCCTTGATCGAACGGCGTGGCTTCAAGCGCCAGGTGTCACTGCAGATTTACAGTGATACGGTATTAATTATCCTGCTCATGCATGCTTGCGGCGGGATTTCCAGCGGCCTCGGCATGTTGTTGATAATCTCGGTCGCGGTAACCGGTTTACTCACCGAACAGGCTTTGGCTGTTTTATTCGCTTCGCTGGCCTCGCTCGGACTGCTGACCGAGCATGTTTACTCGGTACTCAACATTCCCGGCTATACCGGCACTTCAACCCAGGTAGGAATCCTGGGTGCCAGCCTGATTGCGACAGCGATCGTCACGCATAACCTGATTATGCGGGTGCGAAGTAGCGAACAATTGATCCAGCAACGCGAACGCGACGTCGCGTTATTATCGGCTTTAAACCAGGAAATAATTGAGAATCTGCAGGCCGGAGTGATCGTGTTGAGTCGTAATGACCAGATTCGACACATCAATCGGGCGGCGCTGGACATGCTGCACATCACCAACAAAACCTCCATTTCGATGCAAAAAGACTGCCCCAAGCTGTTGGCCGCACTTGAAAACTGGCGTAAAACCTCGGACGAGGAGTCGACTTCGCCGTCTTTCGAAACCGGAATCGACAATATTCAGGTTAGTTTTCGCCAGCTCGAAAGTGAAGGTCAACCCAATACAATGATTTTCCTGAACGACATATCGTCGATTCGAGATAGCATGCAGCAAGCCAAACTCGCTTCGCTCGGCCATTTAACCGCCAGTATCGCGCATGAAATCAGGAATCCACTCGGAGCGATATCCTACGCGGCGGAGCTACTCAACGAAAATGACGAATTCGATGAAACGGATCAGCGCATGGTCGAAATCATCAATCAGCATACCCTGCGCATCAATCACATCATCGAAGATATCCTGACGATTTCTCGCGGCAGTACTGCGGTAATGGAGCCTATCGACCTCGGCACCTGGTTACCGGGCTTTATCGATCGTTTCTGTCAATCCGGCCTGGCCGAAGCCGATACCTTCAAACTCGAGATAGAAATGGAGAACCCTGGAATGCAATTCGATGCCGGGCAACTCACCCAGATCCTGACCAACCTTTGCACCAATGCCTGCGTGCACGGCGACAAGGACAAACCGATCACGATACGGGTTTTCGCTACCCCGGCCTACCCCTTGTGTATAGAGATCGCGGATCAGGGACCCGGCATCGGCAGTGACGTCCTGGACCAGGTATTCGAGCCCTTCTACACCACCAGCCACCAGGGCTCGGGGCTTGGGTTATATATCGTCGGACAACTGTGCGAGCTCAACAACGCGTTTATATCAGCTAAGATTAATCAGCATAATGGCACCAGCTTTATTCTACAGATGACATCGCTCGCAACCGACCTTG
>CAXMSP010000087.1:0-2994 GCA_964196225.1 uncultured Gammaproteobacteria bacterium
TTTTCGTCGGATGCAATGGGATTGGTGGCAGGCGTCGCCGGCGGCATTAGTGGCTTGCCGCAGGAGCAGAACAGCTTTTTTACGACTGCCCTGGTCAGTGATGAAGGCGCTGCCGCCGTCTACGCATTTTTTAACGACTATCAGTTTTCCCCAATACCGCGTCTGTTTCTGGATGCCGCTGTCGGTTTGGGCGAGTTTCCACAGCAGCGCGCCTACCTCGATACCAGTCCATCGGTGAACAAGCCACCTGCAGGCAGCAACGATTCGTCAGCAGATGATTTTTTCAGAACCGACGGTTTCTCCAACTGGATAGAGCTCGACTTCAAGTACGTGCTCGATATCGGGCATGGTCGTTATACTCCCATTAACACCTACACTCTGAGCAATGGCTTACTGGTCGGTGGCGCCAGTGGAGGTGGCGTTTTCAATCCATTCAAATCCGGGCGCAGCTATTTACAGGCGAAATTGTTTCACCAGGATCGCGACTACGATGACGTCGACCCATCGACCCCGCTGACGGCCAGCGGATTGGGTCTGTCCTTCAAATATGACAACTCCGATTTCCAGGTGAATCCGCGCACCGGCAACGTATTTGATATCGGTATCAAGCACGATCCGGGAACCTTTGAAGACTCAAGCTGGACGGTGGGCGAACTCGAATTCAGCCAGTACTTCAAGCTGACGCCCGGCCCCAAGATTGAACAAAGCGTAATCGCGATCGATTTCTGGACCGCACACAACTTTAGCGATGAATCGGCACCCTATTACATGGGCCCTACCCTGGGCGGGCTTTATCGACTACGCGCCTACCCAATCGAGCGCTTCCACGACACCAGCGCAATCTACTATTCTGCGGAATACCGCGTGATTCCCGAGTCCGATCTGTTACGCAGCCTCAGCTTCCTCGATTTTGCCAACCTGGAATGGTGGTCGCTGGCTACATTTATTGAGTATGGGCGGGTAGCCCCGGAATGGGATATCAAGGAATTGCACGATTCCATGAAGTATGACATCGGCTTGAGCATGCGCGTCATGGCTGCTCAGAATATCGGCCGTTTCGACCTGGTCTGGTCAAAAGACGATACCGCGGCCTGGCTGATGTATGGTCACCCGTTCTAGCGACTGATAACACTGGCTGGGCTGGGTTCAGGACAATGAATCTTGCCGAAACTGACTGGGTGATTTGTTGTACCAACGTTTAAACGCTCGCGAAAAATTGGCCGGTTCGGTAAAGCCCAGCAAAAACGCAACCTCGTTGAATGAATACTGCGGGTCACGCACGTATTGCAAACCCAACTCACGCCGCGTGGATTCTACCAGCTGGCTAAAACTCATTCCCTGCTCCTTCAGCTTACGCTGCAAACTGCGCTGACTGACGTGGATCGATGAGGCGATATCAGCCTCGCTGATATGCCCACCCGGCAAATGCTCGATCAACTTTGATCTTACGCGCATGCCGAGATCGCCGTGGTCGAGTTGCGCCAGGTAATCGGTAACGATGCGATCATTGATGCGCACCAACTCCGGATTGGCAGTCGCCAACGGCTCCCTGACTATTTCAGGATCGATCCACAGTGCATTTTCAGCCTGTGAAAATAAAACCGGGGCCTGGAACAGGTCATCAAAACGTTCGAGACTGGACGGCGCAGCGTGCTGAAATGTCGCCCGCTGCAATTTGAAATTGCTGCCATAGGCAGCGCGACACATGATTAAAAACATTGCCAGCGCGGCGTCAACTGTAGCATCGATGGGATCCTGATTGAACTTGGCGGCGTTGAAGATTACCCGGTAGCTGTCTGCAGAAGCTTCGACATTTATTACACCCTGCGCCGCGGTGTTAACAATACGGGTGTAGCGCGCGGTGCAATCAAACGCCTCCTCCAGGTTATTACTCGCAAGCCATGAATAACCCAGCGCGTACAGGGTAGTCGGATGCCAGAAGCTGGCCACAGTTAATCCGAATCCTGGGTCTTGCGTGCTCTCGACGGCGATTGGCCACAGCTTTAATACCGCGGCAGCCGGAAAGCGGGCGAGCGGATCGCGCAGTCGGGAATGATCCAGGCCAACCCGAGCGAACAACTCCTTGCTGTCACAGCCATAAGAATCGATCGCCTTGGCGATCAGCAAAACCCAGGAAGAAAGGGCGGAATAATGTGAACTTCTTGGCATTTCTATTGGTACCAGAGACCGGGATAAGCGATTGGCGCTCGCGGATTAGCGCCATTAAACCAATCAAATACATAGTTACGCAACAACGAATTTAACGAGGAAGGTAACTATGGTTTATTCACATCCGCTTTACCGCAACACACAATGTACCATCAACGAGATCATGCCCTATGTCGGCATCGGTCTGCACAGTGGTCGCCGGGTAACAATGCAATTGCATCCTGCGGCACCCAACAGTGGTATTTTTTTCGTGCGCAGCGATGTCCCCGCAGCGCATGCAGTCATTCCTGCTTCGTGGAAAAATGTTGTCGATACCCGCTTGTGTACCGTGCTCGGAAACGAGCATGGCGTCACTATCGGTACCGTCGAACACTTGCTGGCGGCGATACGCAGTTGCGGGGTCGATAACCTGATGATTGAAATCAGCGCGGATGAAGTGCCGATACTCGATGGCAGTTGTGCGCCAATTGTGGAACTCATCAAGCAAGCCGGAGTTGTCAGCCAGCGACTGCCACGCTACGGCATCTGGATAGAACAACCGATCCAGGTTCGCCAGGGCGAACGCTTCGCCATCCTGGAACCCAGTGCTATACCACGAGTAACCGTGGAAATCGACTTTGACAGTGCCGCGATCGGCCAGCAAAGTCTTTCGATCGATTTGGTTGACAACTTGTTTGAAACCGAAATTGCCCCGGCGCGCACCTTTGGTTTTGCTGACGAACTCGAACAACTACGCTCCCAGGGGCTGGCACTTGGCGGTTCGATGCGCAATGCGGTACTGGTAGACCGCGACAAGGTGATGAACGCCGAGGGTCTCCGCTTCGA